>NZ_JACJDM010000038.1:0-48030 GCF_014163545.1 Pseudoalteromonas sp. SR45-6 | reverse complement strand
CAGTTTGCTGTAGATCCAAAAACAGGTTCATTAAATGGTCGAGCGAATGGCAGCATCCAAGAAGGAACGCTGCATTCACCTCATTTCACCGCTAGCGCATCGGGCCATATGCATGCAACGGGCTAATAATAGTCAGTTGAGTCCCAAGTACCATCACAGCCTGTTACGCTTACAACTTCATAACCACTATCAGTGGTATAAATTTATCCCGCGGCTTTCACCATCTGATTATAGAAAGTTAGATTCACTAACACTACCGTTGCCAGTAACGTTCACAGTAACACTGTAGTTTACTGAATACGAAATATTGTAATAACCTTGGTTATCACGTAAATCATCTAAATAACTAACAGTACCACTGCTTAGCGGATTATAATCAAAGTCCAACCTTGCTGATTTATCAGCAATAGCTTCTATTCCACTAATAGTCTCTAATGCATTCTGTCTAGAATAGACGTCTGTTAAATTGCTATTATTACTAAAATCTAGAGTCGTAATTGGAGAGTTATTCACCTGCAGCCAGTATAAAGACGTCATCTCACTTATATTTAGCTGTTCAAGCTGATAATTACCAAACAAATCCAGTGATAAAATTAGCTCAGGATTAGCAATTGACGATAAGTCACTAATACCTGATTGATATATTCCTAGTCTTGATAAATTAGTAAAAGACGAAAAATCAAAACTTGTATAATTAGCTCCACCTATCGTTAAACTTGATATGTGATAGACCTGTGACCATGGCACAAGTGATTGCTCAATACCTTCGATACTTAATGAAGTCAAGCTTTGTAAAGCTGAAAAATCTAGATTATTTATTGAGGTATAAGAAATGCTAAGGCTTTCTAAATTAACGAGATTTGTTAGGTTAAGCACTGAAACCCCCATTTTACCAATATCAAGGCGAGTTAATTTCGTTAAATTGGTGACATCAAGCTCTGTTACCCCCGTTTGCCCCCATAAAAACGCATTTCTTAGCTCTGTTAAATGCCCAATATTGAGTTCAGTTAAGCTACCACTATTAATTGCTAAGTACTCTAACTGAGTGTTAAAGATTAGGTCTAGCTGATTTAACTCTATGCCTTGTAAGTCTAAATGCACTAATTGTGTTTGATTAGATAAATCAATCTGAGTCAATGGCATATCATGCAAAGTTAAATACTGCAGTGAGGTATATGCAGATAAGTCAATATCTGAAAGATTTTGTCCACTCAACTCTAGGCGAGTAATTAGACTAGAGTCGTAAAATTGAATAGATTCTATTTTTGTTTGCTGCTCAGAACCATAGTTATAACCATTAGAAAACTCTGTTAATTGCTCAAAAGCAGATAAATCAAGATGGGGACCCAAGTTTAAGTCTGAGAGTTCAAGAATCTGTAAATTAGGCAAGGCCTCTAGACCGGCTAAAGACGTAATCTCACCATAGTTGTTCCACAGGCAATTTAATTCAATCACACTCTCTAAGCTTGTTTCACCTGAATTATCAACACACATTGCAAGCGCAGGATCTGTAATATTCGCTTGGGTAGATAACGGAATAAGCTCTTTAAACGTTACATCAATTTGACAACTTTCTTTCACATAAGGGATTCTATAATCACTGCCATCTTCATAGCCGTCACAACCTGAAATACTATCAAGCTCATAACCTGAACTTGGCTCAATAGATGTCGACCAATTTGAGCCATGAGCAACATTACTATCATCTCCTACAGCTAATGAGCCATTACCATCACCATTAACTGTGATTGTATGCATAGGTAAATCAAACGATAAGTAAACTTTATCTTGCTCTAAGCAGCTATTACCTTTTAAGTACTTACAGAAAGTAACATTACGGCGGTTGTTATCAATTAATTCAATAACAGTATCTTGACCGTCGAGGGTTAACTCTAACTTTCCATCAACTAGCTCAACATATACAGGTTCAGTGTCGTCAATCTGGAAAATATAGTGTTGCTTATTTAGCACTTCATCATAGTAACCATAGGTAACAGCCCAGCGAGCAATACCATTACTATCATTTTGATAAAGGCTAAAAACTAAGTTATGTTCTTCAAACTGAGCGACATCTGTTGAAGGTGTGTAATCATGTATATATAAATGTGCTGTAGTGTCTCCACCATTTACGGCACCGCCAAGCGTCCGTTCTATAAAATAACGCTGACCATCAACAGCGACTAGGGTATATATAAACTCCCCCTCAAGTGTGCATGTATCTAAAGAAACATCGCACCAATCAACTCTCTGATAGATGCCATCAACGTATTCAGAATATCGATCACGTTTTAAATGTCCACCTTCAAACCCTCCTTGAAAAGAGCTTGTGTCAAAAGTAAAGAAAACCTCTCCATCATCATAAACTTGTATTTCCCCCCAATGGGTGTCTAGGTCATGACCATCTCTAAACTGGTGACGACCAGCAAAGTTATCTGCACTAATTGGTTGTTCATTACGACGCACCATGATGCCTGAATCTGTATAATGCTCACCGTCAAAAATACCTTGAGTAACAAGCTGGTAACCAACATTTAAACCTTTAGTGATATAAAATGATTCAGTTCCGTTATCTTCAGGAAAGAAAAGCGCTATAGAGTTATCAACTATTTGCCAAGTGAAATTCTCTTCGGATAAGTCACTTATATTATGAGATACACCAGACCCATCAAGATTAAAATTTACTTTATTAACAGTCTTTTCCCCGACCAAGTCAACTGACCATTGTCCTGCGATATCATCGGTTGTAATAGCTAAACGTTGATCGAGTGATGTTTTACTCACTTCATAAGAAGTTGTGTATTCATCAACTAACACATCATCTTTATATTGTTCGATTACTCGATCTAACTCATACCAGTTAATTCCTTTCTCTGGTAATGGTTTTAATCTCAGGCTTGTAGCAATATTTTTAAAATTAACCTCAAGTGGAAAACCCTCTGGATATTCTATATTTTGATATTCATTAAGAATAAACGCTTGCTGTGGGGTGATTTCAATCACACCTTGCTCATCCTCTTGCCAAGTAATATCAACTTTACCGTTGTAGGTTAAATAGCCGGTATTATCTTCATTAAGATCTACAGTATAAGCACTTGCATAATACAGATCTTGATTACCAATAATGAAGCTACCAGCTGTTGCCTGCTTCTCTTTAAAGGTTGCTGTAATTTCACAATCAGTGTTACTTGCAAATGCAATGTAGTGATTACCTTCAATATAGCCATCGCAGCCTTCAATTACGTCTAAAACGAAACCGTCGTCAGGAATGATTTCAAACCCAACTTTTTGATACAAAAATGACGCTTGTGATGCGGGTGAAATTTCACCATTGCCACTTGAGTTAGCGCTAAGGGTAACTTTAGGGCGCTTTGGTAAGTAAGTAATTTGTGACGCAGCATTACACGTGCCACCATCTTGATAATGGCAAACTACAATGCTGCCGGTATCTGATGAAACAAGCTCAAGATGCCACGTTTCACCATTTCGGTCATAACTTAATACACCGTCATTAAAGGTTGCGCCGGTGTAAGTCTGCCCCTCTAATTCAACAACGTATATTACGTTACCGTTTTCGTCATATTCAGTATAAATTCTATCTGTTTGGCCATCTGCTGAATAAAACTCTGTGTAATTCTCTAATAGCTCTTCGGTGAATGCGCTGTAGGTTAAGTCTTTGCTGTATTCATAAACTAATATTGCACCGCTTTGAGACCTAATCTCACCATTTGGTAAATAGTAATTTAGAGTGCGCTTAATGTAATACAGGTTACCAACAATACTGATGAACTCATGAATCATTTCACTTTCAAGGTAGCAACTTGCACCAAAGCCTTCACATGACGTAACAATTTCATTGTTATAAATAAAACGCTTACGTGTAAACTGACCATCATTTAAATGCCCCTGCCAATCAGTGATGCCTAGGCCGATCATCATTGTGCCATCGCTAAAAATATTTAAATCATACGATTGAGATGTGCCGATAAAGCCATGCCAACGACCAATTAAATCATCATTCGTAGTCGATACCGCTTGTTTTTTGATTAATAGCCCCGTTAGGGTGTCACTCGGCTTATCAAAGCTCGTATCAAGACCAACTAATTGATAGCCGCCACTTAATGCTTTTGTAAACCAAAGCTCTAGCTGCCCTGTTTCGCCGCCGTCATCATAGTTAACAATTAAGCTATGGCTATTTAGCTGCCAAGTAAACGCTTCGCTACTATCAACAACGCCTGTACCGTCAGCATAAAATTGCAGAGTTTCAGGTAGGTTGGGATCGTAGCTAGTATAAAAGTCATTATCTTGTACATGAAGTGCCCACTCACCTACCAGCTGTTCAGCTAATAATGAAATGGTTTTATTTTTATATATTAGATTCGTCGTATATGTTTCATCATCTTCAGTCGTCATTGTAACTGAACCGCTGTTGCTATTAACAACCGTTCGCTCTGTTGAACGCGTCACTTCGATGGTTCTAAACACATCGTTTTCAGCCAATACAGTAAAGCTGAATCCAGTTAAAACTACAGACTCTGAACTTTCTGCATCTGAATTTTGATAAATCGTAACTTTTTCAGCAAAGTCTAATGTATAAACGCCTGCATTTTCAGCCCAAGAGATCGCACTACTGGTATTAGAGCTAAACTGCCCGCTTCCATCAGCCCTTAAGCTAAGGTGGAATGCTGTATTGGTATGATAACGAGGTGAGTTAATAATATAATTACCCTCGAGCGTACCTGTTGCGCCGGTTACGAGAGCATCATCTTCTTTAATTTCTTTTTTGGTTTTTTCGATGATTTCAGGATCTTTCTCTATCACTTCTTCTTCAAACTGCTTCGCGACTTGTTCATTCGCAACAAGCTCCAGCGTGCTATTAATACCTTCAGGTAATTGATAATCTGGATTATCAACAACAATCTTAATAAGTGTTGCTAGCTGAATCTTCTCATCCGCATCAACATTTAACAGTGCGCTATTAAGCTCTTCTTCACTCGCAGGCTCTGTACCATCACGTGTTAAAAGTGCAAATTCAGCAGTGGTAACATTAGTGATATTGACACTAAAATTATCATTACTATCAAGCGTATTATCCTCGCCCGCTTGTGCTAAAAGCTTTTCAACTGAACTTAGCTGCGATACAAACTCAACACCTGGGTTTAAGGCATCTAGTCCTTTCGCTTTTACTCTTACCAACTTTTTAGTTGATGACTCATCGATATTTAAAACCGCTGTATAACGACCACTATCATTTGCTTGAACCTGGAACGATTCACCACCAACAACAATTTCAAGTTCAGCATTTGCAATTGGCTCATCAGTAACAAGCCCTGTTATGGTTACATTGGATACTTTACGCTTGATGAGCACCGCTTGAGAGGATGATGCTGAAGCACCATCATTATCAGTAACCGTTACAGTAAAATTAACCGTAATGTCTTCACTGATATCGGGGGAAGTAAAGCTCACTTCAGCACTGGAAAGACCATCACTGATAAAGTCAAAGCTCGCATCGTGGCTCCAACTATATGACGAAATTTCACCATCAGTATCATTTGCTGTCGCTTTAAGAGTGAATGTTTCTTGTTCTATTTGTTCATCTGCAGCCGTTAGTGTAACTATTGGGCCTTGGTTAACTGGGTCAACAGGTTTTGGCGTTGTACTACCGCTATCATCACCTCCGCCTCCACAGCCAGTTAAAAATAGCGCACTGGCTAGTAAGCCTATGCGTAGCTTTATTTCAAAAAAACCCATTTTATTCCCCTTTTAAATGGATGCTATTGAGGGAGCTGTGTTTAAATCATTTCCCTTTAATAATTTAAAAAAGCCTTAGCTTAATGTGGCTTTAAAATTTTGTTTTCGGTTCTTATAACTTTTTATATTTATACTTTAAGAATTACACCTCAGAAGCCTCAAGCTCGAATCATCATTCTCAAGTTATTAAATCTCCCAATCCCCTGATTCTCATAGGCTAATTATTCTTTCGTACACTAAAGATATTGATGCTGCGTAATTTGATGTGGTAAATGAAATTGAAATTAGCTAAGGAGTTTACGATGGTGCCTTTCATTGCTGATTAATTATTTTAATAGCATGAAGGAAGTTATCGCCTTTTCCATGGCAACTAATAACATATGTTAATTTTTTATTGGTAAGATTCTAGACTAAGAAAACTTTTCGTCAAGTGGAAATGAACAAAGGCTTAACAAAAACCCACATATTGTGGGTTTTTTTGCAACAAGTAGACTTTTAAACAGCTTGTTGAATAATCACGTTGTCTGCTTTTTTAGTGTAAGCAGGCATCCGATGGAAGTTCAAGTAACGGTATGTATCTGATGCTGTTGCATTGATCTTCGCAGCATATTCTTGATACTCAGGAGATGTTGGTAACCTACCTAAAATTGCAGCGATTGCAGCAAGTTCAGATGAAGCTAAAAATACGTTTGCGCCATTACCTAAACGGTTCGGGAAATTACGTGTAGAGGTAGACACAACTGTTGCTTGATCTGCAACACGTGCTTGGTTACCCATACATAGTGAACAACCTGGAGTTTCGATACGTGCGCCAACACGACCAAAAATACCGTAATAACCTTCTTCTGTAAGTTGGTCTTTATCCATCTTAGTTGGTGGAGCAACCCAAAGCTGAGTCGGTAATTGACCTTTAAAGCCATCAAGCAACTTACCAGCAGCACGGAAGTGACCAATGTTAGTCATACAAGAGCCGATGAATACTTCATCAATTTTCTCGCCTGCAACATCAGAAAGAAGACGCGCATCATCTGGATCATTTGGTGCACAAAGAACTGGCTCTTTAATTTCGGCTAAATCGATATCAACTATATGAGCGTACTCAGCGTCTTTATCAGCTTCCATAAGTTCTGGGTTAGCTAACCACTCTTGCATTGCTGTAACACGACGTTCAATCGTACGTACATCACCGTAACCTTCAGAGATCATCCACTTCAGCATCACAATGTTTGATTCTAGGTATTCAGAAATAGATTCTTTAGATAACTTAACAGTACAACCTGCCGCCGAACGCTCTGCAGATGCATCAGATAATTCAAATGCTTGCTCAACAGTTAGGTGCTCAACGCCTTCAATTTCTAGTACACGACCAGAGAATTCGTTAATTTTTCCTTTTTTCTCAACGGTTAATAAGCCTTGCTTAATACCGTAGTAAGGGATTGCATGTACTAGGTCACGTAATGTGATACCAGGCTGCATTTCGCCTTTAAAACGGACTAAAATTGATTCAGGCATATCAAGTGGCATTACACCAGTTGCTGCTGCGAATGCTACTGCACCCGACCCAGCTGGGAATGAAATACCTAATGGGAAACGTGTATGTGAATCACCACCAGTACCGACGGTATCTGGTAATAACATGCGGTTTAACCATGAGTGGATAATACCGTCACCTGGGCGAAGTGAAACACCGCCACGGTTCATGATGAAATCAGGAAGCGTATGGTGAGTATTTACATCAATAGGTTTAGGGTAAGCTGATGTATGACAGAAAGACTGCATTGTTAAATCTGCAGAGAAACCTAAACAGGCTAAATCTTTAAGTTCATCACGCGTCATAGGACCGGTTGTATCTTGCGAACCAACAGTTGTCATTTTAGGCTCACAGTATTGACCTGGGCGAATACCAGCAACGTTACATGCTTTACCAACCATTTTTTGCGCTAGTGTGAAGCCTTTATCAGAAACTTCTGTTGCTGTTGGTACTTTAAATACATCAGTTGCACCCAAGCCAAGAGATGTACGCGCTTTGTCAGTTAAACCACGACCAATGATTAGTGGGATACGACCACCAGCACGAACTTCATCTAAAATTACCTCAGATTTAAGTTCAAAAGTAGAAATAATTTCATCAGTACCGTGACGCTTAACAACACCTTCGTAAGGGAAGATATCGATTTGCTCACCCATGTTAAGTTCATCAACATTTAATTCGATTGGTAATGCGCCTGAATCTTCCATTGTGTTGAAGAAGATTGGCGCAATTTTATTACCTAAACATACACCGCCAACACGCTTGTTTGGTACAAACGGGATATCATCGCCCATAAACCAAAGTACAGAGTTAGTTGCTGACTTACGAGAAGAGCCAGTACCAACAACATCACCTACGTAGGCAAGTGGTAAGCCTTTCGTTTTTAGTTCTTCAAGTTGTGTAATTGGACCAACTTCACCAGCTTTATCAGGTGTAATACCGTCACGTTCAATTTTTAGCATTGCTAAAGCATGCAATGGAATATCAGGACGTGACCAGGCGTCTGGCGCTGGTGATAAATCATCAGTATTTGTTTCGCCTGTTACTTTGAATACCGTAACTGAGATTTTTTCAGCAACCGCAGGTTTATTGGTAAACCATTCTGCAGCAGCCCAAGATTCAATAATTTGCTTAGCGTATTCATTACCCGCTTTTGCTTTTTCTTCAACGTCATAAAATGCATCAAACATTAATAACGTATTTGCAAGACCTTTAACAACGATTGGCGCAAGCGCTTCTTCGTCAAGTAGCTCAATCATGGGGGCGATGTTGTAACCGCCAAGCATTGTGCCTAATAGTTCAGCTGCTTTTTCTTTTGAAATTAGTGGTGAAGTTGCCTCACCTTTAGCAACTGCGGCTAAAAAGCCAGCTTTGATGTAAGCTGCGTCATCCACACCTGGCGGCACGCGATTTACTAATAAGTCTAAAATAAACTCTTCTTCACCTGCAGGTGGTGTTTTAACTAGCTCGATAAGATCAGCCGTTTGCTGAGCATCCAATGGCGCTGGTACGATACCTAACGCGGCACGTTCTTCTACGTGTTTACGATAATCTTCTAGCACAATATTGCCCTCTTGGTGACGTGAAAGTATTCAGTAATACACATTCTCGCGAAAAATTACTCAATACTTATAGTATTCTGACGATTAATTATAAAGCTTTTAAATATAGATGAAAATCCGTGCAATCAAGCAAAATTCTATACTCATTATAAATACTGTGAATAACCAATTAGGAAAAAACCATTCACATGAATGTTAATTAACTGCGAATCATTGCTATTTTTTAGGCATAAAAAAACCCAGCATCTTGCTGGGTTTTTAATAAATCAAATGCTATTAACGCTTAACTTTCACGCGCTCAATTGACTTAAGGTGTGCTTCTACACGACGGTTTTCCGCGTGTGCAGCAGGTGTGTTGTCTGTATTTTTAAGACGCTCTTCGCCTAGACCAACAGTAGTAATACGATCTTCAGCAATGCCATCAGCAATTAGCTTAGCAGCAACTGCATCAGCACGCTTTTTCGATAACCACTTGTTATACTCAGCTTTACCAACAGCTGAAGAATGACCTTCAAGTAATACTGTTGTGTCTGTATGCTCTTTTAAGAAGCTAGCAACTTGGTCAATACCGCTGTCATATTTACCAGCAACTTTTGAGGCGTTGTTAGGGAATGTTACTAACAAGCTTTTAGTTACTTCACGGTCTTCATATAAAGTACAACCTGTACCATCAACAGCATCTGTCATTGGTGTGTTTGCACATTGGTCATCTGCATCAGGGATGTTATCACCATCGCTATCTACCGGGGCAACTGCTACAGGTACTACTGTAGCTGGAGCTGGAGCAGCTTTAACTGGCTCAGCAGCTGAACTTTGCTTGCCAAATAAATAGCTAAGACCAAGTTTAGCACCTACATCTGTGTAACCACGGTCAAGGCCTTGGTAAATAGATGTTTCAGCATTAAATGCAAAATTATCAGTGAAGTAATGTTGGTAACCAGCACCCACATTAGCAAAAGTTAGGTTTTCTGTAATATCGATTTTTTTAAGACCGAAAATACCATAGAAAGGGCCGCCGTTGATGTGATAAAGACCATCAATACCTAAACGGTCGCCGTCCATGCTTGTTGCGTTCATGGCAGGATTTGCATTTGAAATGTCAAAATCCATATCAGCATATTCTAGACGTGCACTCCAGTAATCGTTAAAACGATAACCAATTTCTGCACCCCAACCAGTTGAATCATCAACGTTGGTACCTGCGCTTCCACGGACATTTTCCCATGAAGCATCGTAATAATCGCCAAAAGCACCGATAAAGAAACCTTCTTTTTCAGCAGCGAAACTTGAAGCGCTAGTTGCAGCTAGTGCTAAAGCAATAGTAAGTGATTTTAATTTCATTGTTTCCTTCCCATTTTCACAATTAAAATTGTAGCTAAGAGACCCTAGCTCAATAAGTTTAACCATAGAGTACCGTATCTTTAGTTAATCATTACTTAACGAAAATATTTAAATGCATATTTTGCAATTTAACTATTTATTAAAATAAAGCGCCCTACATTATAGTTCAGATAAAAAACTTTACCTAACTTGCACATCTATCGATTGTCAGCATTGTAATTGCTATCACTGCAATTTCAGCCACAACGTTTCTAATATCTTTGGCTTTAATAATTTAAATGCTTAAGCTAATGAGTGCATTATATTGGTTAATTTTAAATCAACAAGTAGTTAAGCATATTTATTTCTTATAATTATTAATAAATAACAGCTTTTAACTAAAGATCTGGATGTATAAGTCACATCAATTCATTAATCGTCGCTCAATTTACGAACAATACGCCTAACAATCAGCACTGCGTTATTATGTTCCGCAGAATGTTTGGTAATTAGTATCCCCATCAACAGGCGGGGAGTACCAAAATGCAGGGCTTGCCAACAATTGGTAAGGCGACCTCAAGGCCGTTAAATATTCATCTAACATGCTGCTTTCACCAGTACTTTCATACTGCTGTATTATGCTTTCAACGATATGATTACGCGGGATCAAGCGTGGGTTGGCTTGGCGCATCAGCTGATAGCTTTGCGTATTTGTTCTGGCTAACCACTTAATAGACCAACCAGCCAAGTCACTCGGAATGGCAGTCTGACCTTGCAATGATTCTGTTAAGGAGTCAAAAGTATTGGTGTAATCAAGCTGATGACTTTTCAGTAAAGTTAATAACTCGAATACTAATTCAGCATCGCCGTCTTGATGACCATCAAAGCCCAATTTTTTCGCCCACATCTGTGTAAATGCTTGATGAAACTGCTCAGCAAAACTATTTATTAATGGGCTTAATAGCTCAACAGCCTGCTCTTCGTCATCGCTAATTAAAGGAATTAAACTTTCAGCTAAACGTGCACAATTCCAATTAGCAATATTAGGTTGATTGCCAAAAGCATAGCGGCCTTGGCGATCAATAGAACTAAATACAGTATCAAAATCAAACTGATTCATCATTGCACAAGGGCCATAATCGATGGTCTCACCACTGACGAGCGTATTATCAGTATTCATTACTCCATGAATAAAACCAACGCGCATCCAGCTAACAATCAGGCTAACTTGCTTTTCAATTACCGCACTTAAAAATGCCAAATAACGCGCAGAGCCCGTAGACTTTATCTCAGGATAATGACGCTCAATAGCTAAATCAGCTAAGGCTTTTAAACCAGTAACGTCACCTTGCGCAGCTAAATACTGAAACGAACCGACACGTATATGACTACTAGCAACGCGGGTAACAATGGCTCCTTGTTGTGGTGGTTGACGGTAAACTGTTTCACCACTGGCAACAACTGCCAAACAACGTGTCGTCGGTATGCCAAGCCCGTGCATTGCCTCACTCATTATATATTCACGTACCGCAGGACCGATTGCACAACGGCCATCACCTCCACGTGAAAATGGCGTAGCACCAGAACCTTTGAGTTGAATGTCCCAAAGCTGTTGCTGCTGATCAGTGACAGCCCCTAATAAATGTGCTCGCCCATCACCTAAACGCGGTGAAAAATGTCCAAATTGATGCCCTGAGTAACCTAATGCCACAGCAGCAACATCGCTGTTATTAAGATTACCAGAAAAAATTACCGCACGTTCTGATGTGGCAACCTCAATATTAAGCTGCCTAGCTAACGTATCGTTCCACAGCAGTAAGTTTGGAGCAATAACAGCACTTGGCTGATCCGCCACAGCAAAATCATCAGTAATCTGGGTGTAACGAGCAACTAATTTCATAGTATTCCTTAGGCTTGGGTTGTTTGTATGCCAACGCGATTATCGCCCACGCTGTATGCAACTAACAAACTGAGCTCTTGAAGGCTTAATCCGCTTTGTTGCTGCAATTCATTAAAAAAATGTTGAGCGCTGGCAAGTGACTTTTTAGTTTGTAAACCGCCATCAATTATTTTATGAGCACGGAGATAACTTTCTACATCACGCGATAATAAAAAAGTATCTTTCCCTAAGGTTCGCAATGCATAAGGGCCGGTGTTACCACCTAAACGCGCCCCATGCTTTTTTAAATACCCCCACAAACCAATAATATCGTCGCTCGGCCAATCTGCAATAAACTGACTAAAACTGCCATGTTCACTTGCCACTTCATGGATCATATACGCATTTTCTGGGATCGTTTGCACTTTTTTAAAGTTACGAACGATTCGCTCATCGGTGGCTTTTTGCTCAAGCATATCTGGCGGCATCATTAATAATTTAGCCACACTAAAATCCCAAAATACTTCCCGAAAACCTGGCCATTTATTGTTGATCACTGACCAATAAAAACCACTTTGAAAAATTTTGCGGGTAAACTCTTCAAGCCATGCATCATCAGGTAAAGCAGTTAATTGCTTTGCATTTTGAGGGGCAACAAGTAATTGCTGTAACATTACTTCGCTACCTTTTCGCTGTGCCGCTCGTTGATATATATCTTGAAATTTTTCCATTACTCACTACCACTGCTTGTTATTACGCTTACTGTAACGCTATTTACGTTGTAAAAAAATGTCAGGAGCACATTGCAGCTAAAAATAAACTTAAAAATATCCAGCCTTGACACCTAGACGGCTAAAATGCTTTAATCTTTCGCATTACCCCTATTAAAGGTTTGAGTTTTAAACGATAAAACTTACACCATGGGCTAGAAGAGGTGCGTTATTCAGGTAACGTATGTGAGGAGCACACACTCCAGTGATCATACGTGAGGGGAATTAACGCCGAGAAGTAACACTTTTTGTGAAGTTTTACTTCGGGCGACTGGGTTGAATCCCAGCGACTGTCACCAATAACAGCTTGGCTGTTAAAATATTTGGTGGAGAGCTTCTGGTCTTAGCGTAATAAGGCCATAGCGCCCTATTATATTAAGCCCATTCGCTCTTCGAATTATTAGTTCGAACGACGTTAATGTGGCTCCAATCATAAAAGCTTATTAACTCCTCGAATCACTTATAAGTTCGTGAGAGATGATCAATAACTTCAATTTAAATGACTACCCTTTGTGGACGGCACTCGTCACGCCATTTACTGACGCTGGTGAAGTCGACTATGCCACTCTTGATCAGTTAGTTGCACAGCAGCAAGTGGCTGACAATGGTATTTTATTACTTGGTAGCACCGGCGAAGGCCTCGCACTAACACTCAAAGAGCAACAAGCGATTGTTGAACACGTGTGCCAATTAACGCCAACAGTACCGCTGATGGTTGCAGTAGGCGGTATAAATCTAAAGCAACAAATTGCCTGGGTTGAATACTGTAATCAGTTACCCATTCATAGCTATTTACTGGGCACTCCCCTATACGCTAAGCCCGGCGTGGTAGGCCAAACACATTGGTTTGAAAGCTTACTTAATACCAGTAAACATCCTTGCATGCTTTATAACGTACCAGGGCGCAGTGCTGTTGATATTCCATCGGCCGTAATTAGCAACTTGAAAGACCATAAAAACTTGTGGGCACTCAAAGAAGCCAGTGGCGACATTACTAAATTTGAAGGTTTTAGAAAAGTCGCACCTAATTTAGCTATTTTTAGCGGTGACGATGCACTGATGCCTTACTTTGCCCAGGCTGGCGCAAAAGGTTTAGTCTCTGTGGCTGCTAATGCATGGCCTGTGCAAACCCATGAGTTTGTAAAACGAAGTCTCAGCGGTCAACACCCCAATTTATTTGCCGACTGGTCACAAGCCATTCAAAGCTTGTTTGCTGTCGCAAACCCTATCCCCGTCAAAGTATTGATGCATTTACAAGGGCGAATTAACAGCCCGTACTTACGTCCACCTTTGACGCATCTTGAGTTAACGCAAACTGATTGTATTAACAACGCAAACAACACCATTTTATCTTGGCATTAAATACAGGTTTTTATAATGAGCTGGTTAGAACTACTAAATAATTTAGAATCGGGCGCTGTGCGCGCAGCAACACAAGACGACAACGGCCAATGGCATGCTAACGTTCTGGTAAAACAAGGTATTTTAGAAGCGTTTAAAAATGGCACTAATACCGAATTTCCAGGTGGCTTTGTTGATAAACACAATTTAGCACCACAAGGTTTTGCAGCCGATGCTGGAGTGCGTATGGTACCTGGTGGCTCAAGCGTTCGCCGTGGCGCACACGTTGCTAAGGGCACGATTATTATGCCACCAGCATATGTAAACATTGGTGCCTTTATCGACGAAGGCACTATGGTTGATAGCCACGCGTTAGTGGGGTCGTGTGCGCAAGTAGGTAAAAATGTACATTTAAGCGCTGCAGTACAACTAGGCGGTGTACTTGAACCTATTGGTGCAAGCCCGGTGGTGGTAGAAGACGATGCATTCATCGGTGCAGGTTGCGTGATTGTTGAAGGCGTAGTAGTGAAAAAAGGCGCGGTGCTCGCACCAGGTGTACGCTTATCAGCAACTATTCCTGTTTATGACTGTGTTAATGAGCGCCAGCTGGCTAAAGGCGAGCCTATTCCTGAATACGCGATTGTTATTCCAGGTTCTCGCCCAGCTTCTAATACTTGGGCTCGCGAGCAAGGATTAAGTATGTCGTGTGCATTAATTGTAAAATACCGTGATGAACAAAGTGATGCCTCATTGCTGCTTGAAGAGGTTTTACGTTAATGAGCTTTTTGAGCACGCCAGTTAAAACCGCCATTGATGAGCTATCAACTGCGCTTGATACACCCTTTTTTATTTACGACCTTGATACATTAAACGCACACTTAACGCGGTTAGTGACGCAAACTGAGGTAAAACTGTGGTATGCCGTAAAAGCTAACCCATTATCTAAAGTCATTCAAAGCTTAGATAACGCGGGTTTTAACTTTGATGTGGCAAGCAAGGGCGAACTTGAGCAAGTACTTGCTCAAGGTATTAACAGCGAGCGCGTGCTCAATACAGGGCCTGCCAAAAGCCCAAAACAAATTAAACACTTTATTGCGCGCGGCGTACGTACCTTTGTTGCCGAAAGCCTTAATCAAGTACGCTGGCTTAACGAGCAAGCAAGCTTACAAAACTGTCAGTTACAGGTATTACTGCGAGTGCAATTACGCTGGCCTGAAGGGGAAAAAAACCCACTTGGTGGCGATAGCCTTACTCCATTTGGTTTAGGTTGCGATGAATGGCAAGCGCTAAATACTAGCGACTACCCAGCGCTTAATTTTGACGGTCTGCATATTTTTCAGTGGGGCAACATGCTTAGCAGCGACAAACTCGCTGAGCTGTGGACACAAATGATTACGCCGTTAACAAAGCTTGCCAACGACTTAGGTATTCACTTAAAAGTACTCGACTTAGGCGGTGGTTTAGGTATTCCTTACACTCTTGATGCACCAACCTTAAGTTGGGATGCGCTCATTGATGCATTAGCTAACATTAAACATGCCGCAGGCGTACAAGAACTCTGGATGGAGCTTGGCCGTTATGCTGTGGGCGAATGCGGTCATTACGCAACGCCTGTCGTTGAGCGAAAACTTAACTATGCCCAACAACAAGTGATCTTAAGCGGCGGTATTAATCATTTATTGCGCCCTGCAGTCACCAGCCAAGATTTCCCAGCACGATTATTACGAGACTCAACTGCTGCATACAAAACTATGAGCTTATATGGGCCATTATGTACAGCACTTGATTGCTTAGGTGAACACCAATTACCTAGTGATTTAAATGAGCAAGACTGGTTGGTGTTTAGCCAATGTGGCGCGTACGGCTTTACCGAAAGTATGCCGTATTTTTTATGTCATGAGCTAGCCGCTGAATACACATTACAAAATGGCGAGCTTAACTGTATTCGCACAGCTGAAGATGCCAACTACTACTTAAGGTAATTGAGATGAGTACGACTAAAGCTATAAGCCAAGAAAACATAGTAGTTGGTGAAGTTGCCAACGGCCTACCGCTCACAATTCCTGTCTATCGTTTAAAAGGCGATGGCACTGGGCCAAGTGTGTATGTGCAAGCTAATATGCACGGTGCAGAAGTACAAGGCAATGCGGTTATTTACCAATTACTTGAGCAGCTTAAGCATCTTGAACTCAAAGGCGATATCACCCTGGTGCCTTACGCGAACCCAATTGGTTGCAATCAAAAATCGGGCGAATTCACCCTTGGTCGTTTTGATCCAATCACCGGCACCAACTGGAACCGCATGTATCACTGCAATAGTAAGCTCGCGAGCCAATTTGCTGAGCAATACAGTGATGCCGATGAGCAAACCTTAAAAAGTGAGTTTAAAGCCGCACTGATTGATGAAGTAGACCAACAACTAAGCGGTCCAGCTTATCGCCTAACTACAGGCAAACGCATTGCACTTAACTTGCAAAAGTTGGCACACCAAGCTGATATCGTGCTCGACTTACACACAGGCCCCATTTCGAGTCAGCATTTATATTGCCCAGATTATGCCAAGGCCAGTGCCAACTACTTTAATATTCCTCATGTATTAATCATCCCTAATGATTTTGCAGGAGCAATGGATGAAGCAAGTTTTTGCCCATGGTGGCAATTAACCGAGGCATTAGCTCAACAAGGGCGTGAGTTTAAAGTGCAGGTTGAAGCTTTTACGGTCGAACTCGGCAGCCAAGAAAAAATCGATTTAACTGCGGCCCTTGATGATGCTAATAGTATTTTAAGTTACCTAAATCATAAGCAGGTATTCGTTGATGCCCCCTATCAGCCAAAAGTAATGAAGCGCTACGGCTGTGATTTAAATGATTACCTTGCTTACTATGCACCTATGGGCGGCATGGTTGAGTATATAGCGCCACTTGGCGGCCATATCAAAGCTGGCGAGCCGATTGCTAGAGTATTGCGAATGGAGCGCTACCTAGCAGAGCAACCATTACAAACCCTAACACTTGATTGTGACGCCATCGCGATTTTGCATTTTGCTTCAGCAAGCGTAAACCAAGGCACCGAACTATATAAATTCTTTACTAACGTATTTGAGCTTTAATTTTTATATCAAGCTCAACCCTTCTCATTGCGTGAGAGCACGACTATCCAATTGGAAAAAGTGCATTGAACAAGCGGCTTCGGCCGCTTTTTCTTTGTATTTATGGGCAAAAAGCGCCACAATCAACTAAGTTCAGTAACAATTCACTGATATTCAGTTAAAGTAAATGCTGGATAAATGTATGGGATAGGTATCTTAGTCGTTTTATGATACTGAAATTAGCCTATTCTCATTTACGAAAAACACAATAGCTACTCTCTATTTGATTTTATCAAAGGAATAATAATGACTTGGCACTATGGGATCCTATTTACTGCACTATTATCAAGCTCTGCATTCGCACAATCAGAATCAACAGCAAAAACCAACGAGCAAGATGATGATGTCGAGCTAGTAAAGCAATGTATTTTAAATGAGGCAATTGGCGGGGCTGGCGAGATGACGCTAGCACAACTGCGTGAAAAATGCTCATCACTTGATGAAAGCAAACAACTTACCGCACTCGATAAGCGCCAAGCACGCGAAGAAGTAAGTAAAGAAAACCGTAATGTTATTACCCCACACAAACGTAACTACATTTTACCTGTTTCTTATGTATCCCACCCAAACAATAGCTCGTTTGAAGCGTATGACGAACTAACCGGTGAAAAACAAGATGAACCACTCGATAACTTAGAAGCAAAATATCAGCTTTCAATTAAGGTACCTATTTTCGATGATTTTTCTGATGAAGACCAGGCTATATTTTTTGCCTTTACATTACAGTCATATTGGCAGCTTTATAACAAAGAAAGTTCCTCACCATTTCGTGAGACCAACTATGAGCCTGAAATTTTTTGGGTTAATTATTTAGATAAAAAGCACGTTCCATGGGGCGACGAAATGGCAGTAGTCCTTGGTATTTCGCATCAATCTAACGGTAATAGTCAGCCTGATTCGCGCTCATGGAACCGTATTTATGCAAACTTTTTGTGGGAAAACGATGGCTATGTGTTTAGCTTTAAACCTTGGTACCGTATTTCAGAAAGCGAGAAGGAAACGCCATTAGATCCAAGAGGTGATGATAACCCTGATATTTACAAATACATGGGTTACTTTGAATTTAGCGGTGCATATCGACTTAATGATCATGAATTTAGTTTTATGACCCGCAATAATTTAAATTCAGATAACCGCGGTGCAATTCAGCTTGATTGGTCATTCCCATTATGGGGCCGAGTTCGCGGTTACGCCCAATACTTCAACGGCTACGGTGAAAGTTTAATTGATTATAACGCTGACATAGAACGTATTGGCGTGGGTATATTATTAACTGATTTACTATAAAAAAAGGCCAAGCAATTGCTTGGCCTTATCTTTTGTTTGCTCTGAATTCTAACTACTTAATAATTCTAAATGTACCTTCAAACTCAGCAACCAGTAACTCACCATCGTAGATTTCCACTGGCACTACATAGCTCGCTTTACCTTCTGACTCTAACTCGGCTAATTTACCCTTACAGCCGCTTAAATCAACGCTGCCACGTGGGTCGTTATTAAGCGGTTTTAAATATTTAATATTAGCATCAGCTAACACAATATTACCTTCAAGCCCGGCTTCTTTGAGTGCTAAATAAGTCGCGCCCCAGCCGGTTAACGTCGCTAAACTATAAATAGAGCCAGCAAACATAGTGTTATGCAAGTTTAAGTTCGCATTTAAATCTGCACTGGTGGTAAATTGCCAATCAGTGTAACTTTCAACTTTAATGCCCATAGCATCGCTGATCGGAATAGATTCGCGCCAGGTATTTTGCAGAACTTGGGTCCAATTGGGATGGCGGAACCAGCCTGGCTCAGACGGTTTTTGTTTCACCATTTTCCAGTGTTGTACATCATCGTAAGCTAAGTGAGCCTTTTCTTTTAATTCATAACCATGACGTTTGTAAAATTCTAATGCTCGTTCACGAGCGAATAAAACTAACTCATCGGCGTCTTGAGTCCAGGCAATTTTCTCGAGCTCATGCAATAAACGGCTACCAATGTGTTGATTACGGTTACCTTGTGCAACGGCCATATAACGGACTTGCGCTTGTTGTTGATTATTAAAATGCAGTCGTGCAACACCTAACACTGCCCCCTCTTTATTTTTAATAAAGCGATGCTCAGCATCTTGCTCTAAATCATCCTGCTCAGAACCACGCGGTTCATTCCAAGGCGCGCGCAATACTTGCCAACGTAATTGATAATACGCTTGCCAATCTTCGCTACTTTGTGGTGTTGTCACCTGAAACATAATCACTCCTGTTGCTACCAAGGCCGCAAACGCTTGCTAATTCAAGATGCGTTTATCTAACTAAAAATGCGGTCAGTTATTATTTGCAAACTACCATACTCCATCTGGTAAAAACTTGGAATACGACTTTGGTGAGCAACGCAAAATAACTGCTTTACCTGTAAAACTTGATAGACATATTGGCACTTTAGATTGACTCGTCTATGCTGATGTAACTATGGAACATTTTTTTGAAGACAACGGGGCAGTAAAACACAGCTTTATCGAAGATTGTCACCGTATCGGGCAACTACTCTATTGGCACAAATATGGCGCCGATTGCATTCAGGTACGCCAACATAAGCAGTTACGTTGGTTATTGATCAACGAAACACTACAGTCAGTGGTCGAGAAAAGCAGCCCAAGCCATTTGCTGTTTCCGCATTTACAATATTTAGCGCAATTATGGCAACCACTCCCGGCACCAAACGCCGTACTTGAACTGGGCTTAGGTGGCGGTGCTATCCGCAATTACTTACAACACACCTACCCTGATAGTCAGCTACTTTCTGTAGAGAAAAATCCGAATATCATTCATTGCTATAAGCGTTTTTTTGGTGGTGAGCATGCATCGAATTTACGCTGTTTTGATGCCGAAGCTGTATTAGAGCATGGCCCACAATACGATTGGATCATTCTTGATCTATTTAGCCAATTAGATGCGCCGTTATTTTTATACAAACACCGCTTTTATGAAAAACTGCGCTGTGCTTTAACTAAAAATGGCTATTTATTTATTAATTTTTTATCTGGTCATGAATCACAATTAAAGCAGTTAGAACATTTGCTGATCACCACTTTTGGTAAAATACCTAGCATCGAAAAAATTCCAAGTTATGCCAACAACATCGTGGTGATCAGAAAATAACTGCTAGCCTTAACTACACTGTTAAATTAAATGTCACCGGCCCATCATTACATAAACTGACTTGCATATCCGCAGCAAATTGCCCTGTAGCTACGCTTAACCCCATAACTCTAGCTTGGCTAACAAAGTATTCGTATAGCTCATTAGCCTGTGCAGGTGTGGCTGCTGATGAAAAACTTGGCCGCATGCCTTTTTTAGTATCTGCCGCCAGAGTAAATTGCGATACCACCAATAACTCACCTTGAATATCTTGCAGGCTTAAATTCATTTTGTCGTTTTCATCGCTAAATACGCGGTAATTGCTAACTTTATGTAGCAGCTTATCAGTGCTTTGTTGATCATCATGCTTTTCAACTCCAAGCAACAATAAAAGCCCCTGCTCAATTTGCCCAACCACCTGACCATCCACTTCAACTTTTGCGTGTTTTACGCGCTGAATTAATCCTTGCATCTATTCCTCGATAATTTGATCCACATAAGATCGGCTGCACGCCGCACTGCCGCTAAATATACATTACTATCAACACCATGCCCAACACCATCTAAAATAAGTAACTGTGCGTTGAGTTGCTCAGCTAAATGCTGTACGGCATTAAAACGACACACTAAATCATGCCTGCCATGAATAAACCAAGTAGGAATTTTACTAATTTTTTTATAGTGTTCACCAATGAAGTTATCAGTAATAAAACACTGAGCAGTAAAGTAATGGACCATTAAACGCGCCATATTAAGCCCCAACTGTGGTGAACTTAACCCCCATTGATGTTGCTGTTTACCATGGCTTAATACGTTTTCCCATTGGCACCATAATTTAGCAAAGTGATTTGCATTAATTTGATTATCATCATTTAACTGCCGCCGATAAAACGCAAAAATGCTGGCAACATCAGGTAACTCCTGAGAAAAACGCGCATATAATTCAGGATAAAAATGTGCAGCAGCACCATGACGACTATATAGCCACTGAAAATCGGCTGAAGTAGCCAAAAACGTGCCTCGTAAAATTAACCCATGTACATGTTGAGTGTGTTCAATGGCATACAGCAAACACAGAGTTGCTCCCCACGAACCACCGCTTAACACCCACTTTTCTAGTCCTAAGTAAGTGCGTAAATAATCAAGGTCAGCGACCAGTTCTGTGGTTGTATTAGCGCTAGTTAAATGAGGCGTTGATTGCCCGCAGCCGCGTTGGCTATATAAAATAATACGATAACGGGTAGGATCAAAGAAACGGCAATTATCAGCATGCAAACCCATGCCGGGACCGCCATGGCAAATTACCACCGGCAGGCCAGCTGGAGCACCGAACTCTTGTACATGAATTTGATGTCCACTCCCTACACTCAAATGAAAGTCATGGTATGGGGTAATATTTGGATATAACTGCATAATGCCGATTCTCCTATCAGCGATGCAGTGAATTACTTATTAGCACCGCCCTCATCAAGGATAATATCGGGTGTATCTTCGATATTTTTAGGGCCAATGCACACTGTAAACTCTGCACCGAGTAACACAACCACCCACGACAAATACACCCACACAAACAAAATTGGAATAGTTGCCACCGCACCATAAATCACTTCGTATGAAGGAAAGTGACTGATATAAAGTGCAAAACCTTTTTTAGTTAATTCAAACAACAAGGCTGCAAATAAAGCACCTGGTACTGCAGCTTTAAAAGATACGCGAGTATTAGGCACTAAAGTATAGAGCATAATAAAGCCAGCCATAGAAATTAAATAAGGCAGTAATTTTAATAAAAAGCCACTAAAGCCCGGAATACCCTGATCGGCAAATGATACTAACGACACAATATATGAAGTAACACCAATACTTGCGCCTAATAACAATGGCCCTAAACTCAACACCATCCAATATACCGCGAAAGAAATCATCATTGGTCGCTTGGTTTTAATCCGCCAAATTCGATTCAGTGTCGCATCAACATTACGGATCAGTAGCAATGCTATCGCTGCAAGAAAACCAATACCTACAGCAGTCATTTGATTCGCATTACCTGCAAAAGACGTTATATGCTCTTTAATTACATCTGATGAGGTGGGCACAAAGTTAGTAAATAAAAAGTTTTCAATAGCAATACGGGTATCTTCAAAGCCAGGAAAAGCCGAGAAAATAGCCACGCCAACTGCAATTAAAGGAACCAATGAAAGTAAGGTTACATAGGCTAAATAACCAGCATTTACAGTAATTTGGTCGTCAATACAGCGATTAATATACTGCATCCACCACGTTGGCTGCTGACGTATAAGTACCCTCAACTGCTGTTTATAATGTGCGACCTTTTCATTCATAAAGTTAACTTTCTGCTAAAATAGTTTTGATTATCATAGCAATCCACCACATAATTTACAGCACTAACGGATTTAAAAAGGGATCTCGATGAAAAAACTGACTTTACTCAGCGCACCAATATTGGCCTTATCACTGGCTTTATCTGGCTGCCAATCTGCATATTACTCGGCTATGGAATCAGTTGGTGTGCATAAGCGTGACATTTTAGTGGACCGCGTAGAAGCAACTAAAGAGTCTCAAGAAGAGTCTCAAGAGGAATTCCAATCTGCACTTGAGCGTTTAACAACATTGATTAACTTTGATGGTGGAGATGTACAAGCAGCCTATGACCAACTCAATGATGACTACGAATCTAGCCTTGCGGCTGCTAATGACGTTACAAATAACATCAACAAAGTTGAAGATGTAGCTGAAGCATTGTTTGAAGAATGGAGCGATGAATTAGAACAATATTCTAACGCTTCACTTAAACGTGAAAGTAATAAAAAGCTCACCGCAACCAAACGTGACTTTGATAAACTGTTACGCTCTATGCGTAATGCTGAAAGCAAGATGGAGCCGGTACTGTCATCACTGCATGACAATGTTTTATACTTGAAGCATAACCTTAATGCACAAGCTGTATCAGCCATTCAAGGTGAATTCACTAATCTTAAGCGCGACATCAAAGTGTTAATGGATGACATGAACAAGTCGATTGCTGATTCAAATAAATTTATTGAGCAAATGAGTAAAGCAGGCTAAATCAGCTGTGAGTTTGCCTGTCACTTATCAAGAGCGCTAGTTTGCTAGTCGCAGAGTAATCAAAGCCTACATTTATGTAGGCTTTTTTGTTGTTATATCTTGTTACTTTTTAAGTGTTTTTTCATCGGCTATTTTTGCTACAATTCTACCTAATTAGAATTATAAAAACATTAAACAATGAAAATACGTGCAGTTAGTTTAATTATCGCATCAAGTTTATTAGCTGCGTGTTGCACTGCCAATCATGTGCAAAGAATTGCAGGCGCTGATACTGTTGTGCCACTTCATCAAGAGGGTGAACAGGCTGGGCGCTACCACAACCTCTATCCAGGGAAAAAAACCTATCCGATTAGCTGCGAAAGTGATTGTTACCCAAGTAATGCTAACTTGATATGTGAAACTCCGGGTGAAAACTGCCTCTATCAAGGCGCGCAACTAGCACCACAACTAAATACCGGCTACACAGTTCGCTGGCTCGGTCACGCCGGGTTTATGATCAACACTCCTAACGGCCAGCAAGTTGTATTTGACCCAGTAAAAGAGCAATTTGACTCCCCTGTTGATTTAGCTTTTCGGCTTGCATCTGGGTTTTATCGTAAGCCTGGGGACTGGCTTAGCGAAAGCGAACTTAACAATCTAGACGCAGTAATTTATTCTCATATTCATTACGATCACTTCAATAAAGCAGACATTGAAAGCATCGGTAATAAACCTCGCTACTTAACACCACTTGGTATGGCAGATAACTTTCCTACCGGTGGTTTTAATATTAGCGAAATGGCGTGGTACGCAAACACTAACATTGATGATTTAACCATTCATGCGCTACCTGCACATCATTTTAGCGCCCGCGTGCTGGTACCTTTTATTTATGAAGATCGCGATAAAGATTTATGGAATGGCTGGTTACTTGAGCAAAATGGCAGCACTTTATTTTTTGCAGGCGATACTGGCTACTCCCAACATTTTAAGGATATCCAACAAAAATACGGTGATATTGATATCTGTTTAATGCCGATTGCCTCTTATTACCACGAAGAGAATGGCAACTGGTATCGTTATGTACATACTACTCCTGAGGATGCCTTAACAGCTGCACAGCAGCTTAATTGTAAAGTTATGATACCTTGGGGCTATGGCAACTCAAGTTGGAAGATGGGCGATCACAGCAGCCATTCTGCATTGCTGCGCTTATTGCATATGTATGATGAGATGAAGTCACAAATCCCGCTGTATATTTTAAATGAAGGGCAAAGTGTCGCACTATAAAACAATACTTGGGTACTGATACGATTGCTCTTCCGCCTTACATTCATCATCACCGAGAGAGCGATGTATTGGCCCAAGTAACATACTAAAAAAACCATTAATTATATTCGCTGTTTGGTGTGTCTCTGAGCTATCAAGCGAGTGGTTCTGCACTTGCCGTTGCTGACTTTGCGCACTACCAACAACAAAGTCACAACCTGAGCTCATTACTTGCGACGAAGTACAGCCAGATAACAACATAGCCACAATCAACAACAATACGTTAGCCACAATTATTCCTTTTATATTAATTCTAGTAGTGCCATTACTTTAGCTGTTAATTACACTCAACAATGTAAAAAACTGTACTCACTTACGATCCATTACTACCAGTAATTTTATACCTGAACATTATGTCTGTTGTTTTCAATTTTTGTTTCAGTCACTATTAAGCCATAAACAAAATAAGAAACTTTGAGAATTAGATGAAAACAGCCGCGCTTACCTTAAGCCTATTAATGAGCAACGCCGCTATGGCTATCGATGTAGAGCATACAGCAACACCAATTACTATTGACGGTGTATCTGAAAGCGCATGGGACCAAGCAAAATGGCAGCCTATGCCTTTTCTTATGGATGGCACCTTGCCTGACTCAGATAAAGACTTTATAGGCCGCTACAAGTTACTTTGGGATGAAAACCACCTGTATTTACAAGCCGATATTGTGGATGATGTACTAATTGATACCCATCCAGATCCTACCGATAAGTACTGGGACGATGATGCCTTAGAAGTGTTTATTGATAGCGACGCATCTGGCGGTAACCATCAGTTCAATCATACTGCGTTTGCCTATCACATTGGTCTTGATAACCAAGCTGCCGATTTCGGAGCTGATAAAAAACCCCATTTATACACAGATCATTTAATCAGCCACTGGCAACGAAACAGTACCGCCCCATATAACATCACATGGGAAGTAGCCATTAAGCTCTACCCGAATGATTTCCAAGAAGGCGCGCAAAACACCCCGCTTAAATTAACGGCAAAACAAGTCATCGGCTTTATGCTCGCCTACTGCGATAACGACGGCAGTAAAATTCGTGAGCACTTTATGGGTTCGCATGAAGTACAACCCGTAAATGGCAGCCGCAACCTAGGCTATATCGACGCCAGCGTATTTGGAAAGATTACGTTATTACCGAAAAAGTGATAGGAGTTGGCGAGTCAACTAGAGTAAAGTTATCAAGTTAAGCAAGGTTAGGTTGAGCGCAGCGAAACCCAACGAAAAAATACCCCGCTAACAAAAACAGGGGCTTTGCATTATCAGCTACTTTAAAAGCCCTTCCTCTTTTACTGCTCATTTTCTTCTCCTTGTGCAAAAAATCTTTAAGTCAGTTATTCACAAAGAGGATAAGAGGCGCTGCACTTTTAGAGGAAAGAGGTTATGTTGCATGGTTTATAAAATCTAGCGGTTTTTACCTAATAGCTATACAAACACCAATCTAGCCAACTACGCTGTTCTAATCTGACCGCTTATAGCTTACAGCTCTCCCCTCACAAACTTTACTCTCGCTAACTTTACTCTCGCTAACTAATAACCACAAAAAAGCCGCTGTATTTTACAATACAGCGGCTTTTAAAATCATTGTTCTAAATTAATAGATTATGATTTAGGCGCACGACCCGCACGTTTACGCTCATTTTCAGTTAAATGACGTTTACGAATACGGATGTTTAATGGCGTTACTTCTACTAACTCATCATCAGCAATGAACTCAAGCGCTTGCTCAAGTGAATAGTTAAGTGCTGGTGTTAATGTTTGTGCTTCATCTGTACCAGATGCACGAACGTTAGTAAGTTGCTTACCTTTAAGCGCGTTAACTGTAAGGTCGTTATCACGGCTATGAATACCGATAACCATACCTTCGTAAACTTCAATACCGTGACCGATGAATAAACGGCCGCGCTCTTGTAAGTTAAACAATGCGTTAGTTAGTGCTTTACCTGTTGCATTTGCAATCATTACGCCGTTCTTACGAACACCTAGCTCGCCACCTTTGTGCGGACCGTAGTGATCGAAAGTATGGTACATAAGGCCTGAACCTGATGTAAGCGTCATGAAATCAGTTTGGAAACCGATTAAGCCACGGCTTGGGATCATAAAGTCCATACGCATACGACCTTTACCATCTGGTGCCATGTCAGTAAGCTCGCCTTTACGAAGACCGATTTGCTCCATGATAGAACCTTGGTGCTCTTCTTGACAGTCAATCGTTACTGTTTCATACGGTTCTTCAAGAACGCCATCAACAGTACGTAAGATTACTTCAGGACGAGAAACCGCTAGCTCGTAACCTTCACGACGCATGTTCTCGATTAAGATACCTAAGTGTAATTCACCACGGCCAGAAACACGGAAGCTATCTGGGTTTGCAGTATCTTCAACACGAAGTGCTACGTTGTGTACTAATTCTTTGTCTAAACGTTCACGAATATTACGTGATGTTACAAACTTACCTTCTTTACCACAGAAAGGAGAGTTATTAACAGAGAACGTCATTGTTACTGTTGGCTCATCAACACTTAGTGGTGGTAATGCTTCAACATTAGTAGGACAACAAACAGTGTCTGAAATCTTAAGTTCGCCGATACCAGTAACAGTTACGATGTTACCAGCATAACCACGTTCAGTTTCGATACGCTCAAGACCTAGGTAGCTTTGTACAGAACCGATTTTACCGTTACGTTTAGTGCCATCAGCACTGATGATAGTAACTTGTTGGTTTACTGCAACAGAACCACGCTTGATACGGCCAACACCGATTACACCAACATATGAGTTGTAATCAAGTTGCGAAATCTGCATTTGGAAGTCACCTTCAGGATCTGCATCCGGTGGTGATACTTCGTCAACGATCATCTTGAACATAGGTTCCATGTTCTCTGATGGCTCGTCTAAATCTAATGTTGCCCAGCCGTTGATTGCTGATGCATAGATAACTTTAAAGTCTAACTGTTCGTCAGTTGCGCCTAGGTTGTCGAATAAATCAAAGATTTGATCCATAACCCAATCAGGACGTGCACCTGGCTTATCAATTTTATTGATAACAACGATTGGCTTTAAGCCTTGCGCGAATGCTTTTTGCGTAACGAAACGCGTTTGTGGCATTGGACCTTCTTGAGCATCAACAAGTAGTAATACTGAGTCAGCCATCGAAAGTACGCGTTCAACTTCACCGCCAAAGTCGGCGTGTCCAGGGGTGTCTACGATATTGATATGGTAGTCATTCCATGAAATGGCTGTGTTTTTAGCCAAAATGGTAATACCACGTTCTTTCTCAATGTCGTTTGAGTCCATCACGCGCTCTTCGTTACCGCCGCGTGTTTCTAATGTACCTGATTGCTCAAGTAGTTTGTCAACCAATGTTGTTTTACCGTGGTCAACGTGCGCGATAATCGCTATATTTCTTAACTTTTCGATGCTCATATTTTTACTCAGAGAAATTAATTCTCAATGATCCTGCAAGATCTACGCACTCACCTGCGTTTTCACGAGATGTCCCAGCATAGGATTTAAAAGGGCGCATATTATCCCTCATTAATGACATGGATGAAAGTTTATCCAATATATATTTCACAACTTTCTTCATACTTCTAATAAGTATCTGTTTTATATATGACATTTTAATTAATTTAATTTTTCAATTTGTCACTATTTTGCTCATTCCTAGCTATTATTGTCATAATTTGGCAGTATTTGGTGAGTAAGTTAGCTTTATGTTGGTGTTTATAATCTATACAATTTAGCGCCAAAGAGAAGTGACCACACTGACGCACCAAAATGATCACAATCCGATCCAATATGGTGCAAAACATATAAAAGCTGGATGTATAACTTATTTTTTAACCTTAAAAAACAATGCACTATAAAAATGGCATAAAAGCCGCTTACTATAAAAGCAAAAGCAATTATGCAGCAAAATAAAACCCAACAGTTGGAGGACACATGTCACAATCGGTTTTAGATTTTATTAAAGAAAATGACGTTAAGTTCGTTGATTTACGCTTTACTGATACCAAAGGTAAAGAGCAACATGTTTCTATTCCTCATCACCAAGTAGATGAAGATTTCTTTGAAGACGGCAAAATGTTTGACGGTTCTTCAATTGCTGGTTGGAAAGGCATTAACGAATCAGACATGGTATTACTACCTGTTGCTGAGTCTGCTAAATTAGACCCTTTCACAGAAGAAGCTACTTTAATTTTACGTTGTGATGTTGTTGAACCTGGCACATTACAAGGTTATGAGCGTGATCCTCGTTCAGTTGCTAAGCGCGCTGAAGAGTACATGCGTTCTACTGGTATTGCTGATACCGTGCTATTTGGTCCTGAGCCAGAGTTCTTCGTATTTGATGACATCAAATACAAAACTGATATGTCAGGTTCAATGTACAAGATTGATTCTAAGCAAGCAGCTTGGAACTCAGATAAAAGCTACGAAGGCGGCAACACTGGCCATCGTCCAGGCGTGAAAGGTGGTTATTTCCCTGTTGCTCCAGTTGATGATTTCCAAGATTGGCGTTCAGCGACGTGTTTAGTTCTTGAAGAGCTAGGTCAAGTTGTAGAAGCGCATCACCACGAAGTGGCTACAGCTGGTCAAAACGAAATCGCAACTCGCTTTAACACTATGGTATTAAAAGCGGATGAAATCCAAGAAATGAAATATGTTATCCATAACATGGCTCATTTATATGGCAAAACAGCTACCTTCATGCCTAAGCCAATAGTTGGTGACAATGGTTCTGGTATGCACTGTCACCAGTCTTTAGCTAAAGACGGTGTTAACTTATTCGCAGGCGACAAGTACGGCGGTCTTTCTGAAGAAGCGCTTTACTACATCGGTGGTATTATCAAGCATGCTAAAGCAATCAATGCTTTTGCAAATGCGTCTACTAACTCGTACAAACGTTTAGTACCAGGGTTTGAAGCGCCAGTAATGCTTGCATATTCTGCACGTAACCGTTCTGCATCAATCCGTATCCCAGTGGTTCCATCAGAAAAAGGTCGTCGTATCGAAGTACGCTTCCCAGATCCAACAGCTAACCCATACCTTGCTTTCGCTGCAATGCTTATGGCTGGCCTTGATGGTATCAAAAACAAGATCCACCCTGGCGATGCAATGGATAAAGATTTATACGACTTACCAGCAGAAGAAGCAGCAGAAATCCCAACAGTTGCAACTTCACTACAAGAAGCGCTTGCGTCTCTAGATGCTGACCGTGAGTTCTTAAATCAAGGTGGTGTATTCACTAACGATTTAATCGATGCTTACATTGCGCTTAAGTCTAAAGAAGTTGAAAAGCTTAACATGACGACTCACCCTGTTGAGTTCGAAATGTACTACAGCTGTTAATTAGGCTGTAGAAAAATTATCTTATAGATAATATATGTGTGTTCTCAAGGCCCGTTCTGCGGGCTTTTTTTATGGCTAATTTTCCCATTCTCCACTAAAGTTTAATTAGTGCAAAAAATGCAAGGTGACAAGGTGAAAAAGACGCTTTTATTACTAGTAACTCTGATTTTAATCAGCTTTTATGGCTATTCTGGCGATAAGAAAATTTATTCTTGGAAAGATAAAAATGGCGTATCAGTATTTTCAGATACTCCTAAACCAGGTGCGCAAGAAATCAAGCTCACCAATCAAAGTTTGTCGATGCCGACTGTTGATACAAGCATTTTAGATGAACAGCAACCAGCGGCTGTGAAAAGCTATAAAGCGGTTATTTCTTCCCCTGCCGATCAAGGCACTGTTCGTGAAAATACCGGTTCAGTGTATGTAACTAGCCGTATAACACCACGCTTTGAGAATGGTTTTAAAATTCAACTACTAGTTGATGGCGCACCGTACGCAGAACCTAGCAATATCAGTACTTTTGCTCTGCGCGAGGTAAACCGTGGCGAACACACATTGCAACTGAAGCTATTTGACCCACAAGGCTCTGTTGTCTCTGTTAGTCCAGTGAGCACATTTTATATGCATAGAGCATCGTCTTTATAAAAACCATGTATTTCTATCAAAGACCATAATTTACTTAAAATATTTGTGCTAAGCTGCTAACAATCATCAACGCACTAAAATGGTGCAATCATGCCCGATAATAAAAATTTTAACCCTGAGTTACTAACTAGCATTTGGCAAAACCTGTCAACGGCAGTGATCTTACTTGATCAACAATTCACCCTTATTTACGCTAATAATAGCGCCAGTGAACTGTTAGGATTAGGCCCTAAACGTATCCTCAATCAACCGTTTGACAGTCTTTTTAATTACCATTCCATTGACCTTAAACGCATTGCACAATACTCTTTGGTAGATGGTGTAGATTGCCACCAGCACAGAGCTGACGTGGTTTTTGTTGATTCTCGTCATGCCAAACTGGCAATTAGTTCGCGTCGCGTGAAGTTACAAAATGAGTATTTTATTTTATTCGAGTGTCGCCAAACTGATGATGAAATTCGCCACGATCAAGCTTCTAATCAAATGCATCAATATCAAGCAGCACGTAACCTAATTAGAGGGCTTGCTCATGAAATCAAAAATCCTTTAGGCGGAATTCGCGGAGCGGCGCAATTATTGCAGTATGAGGTTGATCAGCAAGAACGGGATGAATGTGCAGAATTAATTATTGAACAAGCCGATCGCTTACGAGAGCTTGTTGACAGGCTACTGGGCCCGAATCAATTACCACAAAAGTCATACGGTAATATTCATCAAACCTTAGAGTCTGTAATTAAACTAAGTACATTAGATAATTGCGCCAATATTAGCTTGGAGAAAGATTACGACCCAAGTATACCTGATGTCTATATTGACCAAGGTAAAATTCAGCAAGTAGTACTTAACATCGTTCGAAATGCACAACAAGCGTTAGTCGGTGGTGGCGTGATAAAAATTAAAACACGTATTAATCACCAGCAACGTCGCCCCGGAAAAGCCCCTAAAAAGGCACTGCTGATCCAAATTTCAGATGACGGACCAGGTATCGATTCCAGCATCAAAGAGACATTATTTTACCCGATGATCACCAACAAAGAAGGTGGTTCTGGCTTAGGTCTCTCGATTGCACAAACCTTGATCGATCAACACAACGGCTATATAGAATGCGATAGCTGGCCAGGTCATACAGAGTTTAATATATATCTGCCTTTTGCGGATTAATCGGTTTTTGGAGTTTGCATGAAAACAGTTTGGCTGGTTGATGATGATGCATCTATTCGCTTTGTACTTGAAAAAGCACTAACTCGCGCAGGATTTAATGCTGAAAGTTTTTCTAATGCACAAGACGTGCTGTCAGCATTAAAGTTTAGCCAACCTACGGTACTGGTGTCTGATGTACGTATGCCTGGTATGGATGGTATGGCATTATTAGAACTGATCGCTGAACAAAACCCAGGCTTGCCAGTGATCATCATGACTGCGCATTCAGATTTAGATTCAGCGGTAAATGCGTTTCAAAAAGGTGCTTTTGAATACCTAGCCAAACCATTTGATTTAAATGAAGCCGTTGCGTTAGTAGAAAGCGCGTGTCGCGCTAACTCAACTAAAAAAGTAAAACGTAAACCCGCACCACCTAAAAGTGCCCATATCATTGGCGAAGCGCCAGCCATGCAGGAAGTATTTCGGGCAATAGGTAAGCTGTCAGCATCAAGTATGAGCGTACTTATCAATGGTGAATCTGGTACCGGTAAAGAATTGGTAGCCAGTGCTTTACATAACCACAGCCCACGCAAAGAAAACCAGTTTATTGCCTTAAACATGGCAGCTATTCCAAAAGAATTGGTTGAATCAGAGCTATTTGGCCATGAAAAAGGCGCTTTTACTGGTGCTGATAGCGTACGTAAAGGTCGCTTTGAGCAAGCCAATGGCGGTACGCTATTCTTAGATGAGATTGGTGATATGCCGCTGGATGTACAAACCCGTTTGCTGCGTGTTTTAGCTGATGGTGAGTTTTATCGTGTTGGTGGCCATCAAAGTATTAAAGTTGATGTCCGGATCATTGCCGCGACTCACCAAAACCTTGAAGACTTAGTAAAACAAGGCAAATTCAGAGACGATTTATTTCATCGCTTAAATGTTGTGCGCCTGCGCCTACCTGCACTGCGTGAACGTACCGAAGACATTGAACGCTTAGCACAGCATTTTTTACATAAAAGCGCCAAAGACTTACAAGTCGAAAGCAAAATTCTCAGCTCAAAAGCCACCGACTTACTACGCTTGTTCAACTGGCCTGGCAATGTTCGTCAACTAGAGAACACCTGCCGCTGGCTTACTGTTATGGCTCCCGGCGAGCTTGTGAGTGAGCAAGACTTACCTCCAGAGATCTTAGCAATTGACGAGACTCAACAAGAGGGTGATTGGCTTGATGCCTTTCAACAATGGCTTAACCTAGAGCTTAAGCAAGGCAAAGAAAACATCTGGCCTAATGTACAAGCGCAATTAGAAACCCGCCTAATTAAAACCGCATTGGCAAACTGTGCAGGACATAAACAAGAAGCCGCAGTAAAAATAGGCTGGGGCCGCAATACATTGACCCGTAAATTAAAAGAGCGCAATATCAACTAACTTCCCTGCTCAAACGAAGGAAAATAAGTTGAAGTTAATCGAGCATATTCCATTAATAAAGCAGATGGAGATACTTAATAGGCTGAGTTTTTTTAGAGAGTTCAGCCTCAATGAGCGCCAAGTATTACTGGAGTCATTCAGTCACTTATACTTAATCAATAAAGATCGCTTTGTGTTTAAACAGTTTGATAACGACAAACAACTGTATATCGTGCTCAGCGGCGCTATTGTGGTATTTAAACATAGTCATTTGATGGATTTAGGCACCATTGAACCCGGCGAATTTATTGGTGAAGGTGCATTTATAAATAACCGCGAGCACAGCACCAGTGCTCGTGCTAAAAGCGATACCATAGTACTGGCGATTACCAGCGAAGCACTAATACGTTTACCAAATGTGATCCGCGAAAAAATTAAAGACCGCATTATCGAAGGGATGAGTGGACGTATTGCTAAATTAAGCGATTACCTCGAGTCACGCGGCTAATCCATATACACAACCTGTAGCGAACAGTTTAACCATTGCGGCCCTGCAATGTGTGCGTTATAGCGAAATGTATCTGAGGGTTTTTCACCAAAAGGCGTTGCAACCAAAGGGGTTGAATGCGTGTATGACTGCGCAGTATCTCTATAATTGATGACTAAATAATTTTCATAACGCTGCCAAACTAACTGAGCGCGGGCACCGTTTAGTAAAGTAAATTCAACCAAGTTATCAAAAAATCTGACTTTAAGGTTATTGTAGCGGTCTTCAACGCAACCAGTAGTATGCAGCTGTTGCGGCATCTCAAAACCTTGCTCTATTTGCTCACCACGTAAGTAAAAGCCAATATTGCCATCGCTATAGTGATGATTTGCCACCGACACATAATTAAGCTGCGGCTGATAACCCATTGCTTGCATAATATTTGCAAGCTGCTCTGTTTCAGCAGTAAGTATTTTATCTTCTGAGGTTAATAATGTCGCAGCGCTAAACTCTTTGGGTACTGCCAGTTCAGTAAATTGAAAAGGCAAGGTCTGCTGTTGTAGTTGCTCTGTCAGTTGTTGTTTTTGCAAAGCAGTTAACCCCTCCGTATAAACATACACTGTAGGGTGCTGACAGGCTGTTAAAAGCAACAACAGTATGCCAATTAAAATGCCATATTTCATAGTCACCTCAAATAGATTACATCTGTAGTCTATTCGGGGTGACTATTTATAGCAAGTTAATTTACCTGGCTTTTGAGCCAAGCATCCACACTTTTACGGGTATATAGAATATCCTTGAACAAGCGGTGACGTTGAAACTCAAGTAGTTTTTCTTTACTATTTTCACCACAACTTAATTGGCTGTGATTGTCGTTAAAACGTGAAATTAAAGAAAAACCACGATCTGACCTATCAGGCGCTTTTTTTACAATCTTGCTAAGTTCAGACCTTACATCATCAGCGGTCATAAACCCTGAACCCTCCAAGCCCATTAACTCTTTTTTCATGGCTGATCTAACACCCATTTTAAATCTCCAGTACTGCGGCATTTGTAATAAAATGACCAACTAAATATCGAATACGACACGAATAGCAAATTACAGGCCAGCTACTGACGCGGATACTACGCTTGAATTACTACCGTTTTTTTAAAGACGGTAGAAAATTCAAAAAAGTTTCAGATTAATTCTATTTAATGCCCTGTATACTTTTGGCAGCTTGATGCAAAAGTCGCGCACAGCCTTTATACTACAGGCTGTGCCCTACCTTAATGAGATCAAACATGAACGACGAATATATTGAAATTGAATTAGAAGAAGAGCCAATTGAGCTATGCAAACTCTTAAAAGTTCTTGATTTAGTCGAAGGTGGCGGCCAAGCCAAAAACCTTATCACTGAAGGCTATGTTGGCGTTAACCATGAAATTTGTACAATCAAGCGGAAAAAATTATACAGTGGCGACATTCTTGAATTTGATGGTGAGCAATTTCAACTGACATTAAGCGAAAGTGCTATTCCAGCAGAACGCGCTGTTACATCAACGCAACCTGAACCACAACAAAGTGCAGAGCCTGCTACTAACGCGCCTGCTAAAGCTAAGCGTAAACGTACCAAAAAACCAAAAGTGGATGAAAAAACAGGCCGTCGCCCTATTTCATTCGGCTAATCCAATTTAGACTACGTGCAACTTGTAAAAGTAGCCGTAGTCGCCTTTAATAACTTTTTAAATAATAGTTTAAAAGGTAATGTATGACTCCTCCGCACTGGTTAAAATCTGTCGCTTGGGCAGCCCTTATTTGGAACTTGCTAGGGGTAATTGCATTCATTATGCAAATGCTCATGACTCCAGACATGATAAGTAAACTCCCTATAGAACAACAAGCTGCATATTCAAACACACCAATTTGGTCAACTATTGCATTCGCTACCGCGGTTTTTGGTGGGGTATTAGGCTGTATTTTATTATTACTTAAAAAAGCCCTTGCTCGAGTGCTTTTTGCGCTCTCACTCGCTGGGATTTTTATCCAGCAATTTTATAATTTCATTGTTATTAATAGTATTGAATTACTCGGTGCCAGCGCGGTGTTTATGCCAATATTCGTAGTCGTAATTGCAATTATCCTGCTACTGCTAAGCCACAAAGGCAAACAGCAAGGTTGGCTACTGTAAAACACGCTATTGAGTTGCTATTGTTTTACTGCTGACGCTTGAAATATAAATTTTCAGCATCATATATACCCTATTACTTGTATAAAAATCGTGCAAAGACACACTGGTATGTACTTTGCATTTTAATTATTCAAAGAGAGGTTACATTTACCACTTAAGTACCATTTAAGGATATTCATCTAACTTAGGGGCACATAATGAACAATAGTTTTGACACCCAAAAACAACTCACTATCAACGGTGAGCAGTTTCATATCCATTCACTGCAAGGTTTAGGCGATAAAGCCAAGCGACTGCCGTTCTCGCTCAAGATCCTACTCGAAAACTTACTGCGCAATGAAGACGGCGTAAATATTAAAAAACAAGATATTGAAGCGTTGCTAAACTGGGATTCACAAGCCAAGCCCAGTGCTGAGGTAGCATTTACACCCGCCCGCGTGGTGATGCAAGATTTTACTGGCGTACCAGCAATCGTCGATTTGGCCGCAATGCGTGATGCTATGGAAAGACTTGGCGGCGATCCTGCGAAAATAAACCCATTATCCCCTGCGGAATTAGTTATCGACCACTCAGTACAAGTAGACGGTTATGGTGAAGATGGCTCATTTGATTTAAATGCCAAGCTTGAGTACGAACGCAATAAAGAACGTTATGAGTTTTTACGCTGGGGTCAAACAGCCTTTGATAACTTAAAAGTTGTGCCACCAGCAACGGGGATTGTTCACCAAGTGAATTTAGAATACCTTGCTCGCGTTGTCTTTAATGAAGAGCGCAATGGGCAAAGATTTGCTTACCCTGACACCTTAGTCGGTACTGATTCACATACCACTATGATCAACGGCTTAGGCGTACTTGGTTGGGGTGTAGGCGGCATTGAAGCAGAAGCTGCAATGCTAGGCCAGCCAATTAGCTTACTGATCCCGCAAGTGGTGGGTATGAAGCTCAACGGCCGTTTACCGGAAGGCACCACAGCGACCGATTTAGTGCTGACCGTTACTGAAATATTGCGTAAGCATGGCGTTGTCGGTAAATTTGTAGAATTTTATGGCGATGGCCTTGCTGATTTACCACTGGCCGACCGCGCAACCATAGCCAACATGGCACCGGAATACGGCGCTACCTGTGGTATTTTCCCTATTGATGATGAAACAATTAATTATCTTCGTTTAACCAACCGTGATGAAACACAGCTAAAACTGATAGAAGACTACGCAAAACACCAAAGCCTATGGCGTAACGATGGCGATGAAGCAAATTACACCGACAAGCTCGAATTAAATCTAAACGATGTAGTGCCAAGCCTTGCCGGTCCGAAACGCCCACAAGACAGAATTGCCCTTGATCAAGCTGGCGAAGTTATTGCCAATCATTTAAAAACCTTTCAAGATGAACGTCTTGCTAAACGCGACAATAGTGATGAACAGCAATCACGTATCGAAAGTGAAGGCCCTGTCACTAATCCTGATGAGCCAACCAACGAAGCGCAATTTATGGGCGCAGCAAAGGTTAACTTTAAAGGCCAAGAATTTGAGTTAAAAGATGGCGCTTGTGTAATTGCTGCCATTACTAGCTGTACCAACACTTCAAACCCAAGCGTTATTTTAGCTGCGGGTTTAGTCGCGCAAAAAGCTCGCCAATTAGGAATTAACGTAAAACCTTGGGTAAAAACATCACTGGCACCTGGCTCGCAAGTGGTCACTGACTACTTAGAAAAAGCAGGCTTGATGGACGATTTAGATGCCCTTGGCTTTAATTTAGTGGGTTATGGCTGCACTACCTGTATTGGTAACTCAGGTCCGCTTGCCGATGAGATCAGTGAGGCAATTCAACAGCACAAATTAGTAGTAAGCTCTATTTTATCGGGTAACCGTAACTTTGAAGGACGTATTCACCAAGATGTGAAAATGAACTTTTTAGCCTCACCACCTTTAGTTGTCGCCTATGCGATTGCAGGTCGTACAGATATCGATGTTTATAACGAACCACTTGCGCAAGATGCTAATGGTAACGATATTTACCTGAAAAACATTTGGCCTAGTGTCAGCGAAGTGAATGAACTGGTGAAAAAAACCGTCACTAAAGAAATGTTCGCTACCAGTTACGGTAATGTTTATAAGGGTGATGATCGCTGGCAACAAATCAAAATTCCTGATGGTAAACTTTATGACTGGGATGATGCCTCAACGTATATTAAAAAAGCGCCGTTTTTTGATGGCATGACGACAGAACCACCAGGCATCCCTACTATTACGGGTGCTCGCTGTTTAGCAAAACTTGGCGATTCCGTCACTACTGATCATATATCCCCTGCTGGTGCAATTAAAGCAAGCGCGCCTGCTGGCGAATACTTACAAGAAAATGGCGTAGATAAATCGCAATTTAACTCATACGGTTCTCGCCGTGGTAATCATGAAGTAATGATGCGCGGTACATTTGCCAATGTACGCTTAAAAAACTTGCTTGCACCAGGCACCGAAGGCGGTGTAACGCGCACTCAACCTGATGATGAGCTTGCCAGTATTTACGATGCTGCAATGGCGTATCAACAGCAAGGCGTGCCACTCGTTGTGCTTGCCGGTGCTGAGTATGGTACGGGTTCATCACGAGACTGGGCAGCGAAAGGTTCGCTATTATTAGGTATTAAAGCGGTCATTGCGCAAAGTTATGAACGTATTCATCGCTCGAACCTAATTGGCATGGGCGTGCTACCACTGCAATTTAAAGCAGGTGAGAGCCATGAATCACTGGGGTTAACAGGTCAAGAGCAGTTCGATATCGAAGGTCTCTACGATAAAACCAAGGAAGTTAGTGTCGTTGCCACCAATAGCGAAGGAAAAAAACTAAGCTTTAGTGCCGATGTCCGTATTGATACCCCCAAAGAGTGGGATTACTACAAACATGGCGGCATTTTACAGTATGTATTGCGTAATATGTTAACTAGCTAATTAATCTATAATATTAGGGCTTTGCAAAATTAATTTGCTTAGCCCTTAATTTTTTGATGTAAAACAAGTCAGCTTACTCATTATTAACTACACTTAATTCATCTTATCATTAACGCCTGCATACTATGACCGAGCAAAAGATCATCAAAGTACTAAAAGTATTTATTGTCCTTGGCATATGCCTTATTGTGACTGGACATTATTTATTAGTGTCTGATCTGTTTGGTGAACAAAATAGTATTCATGGCATTATTATCAGCGCCGCTTTTATTGCTATTGGGGTGCTATTTTCTCTGCCTACAAAAATTTACCTCACTATTGTTTTAATGAACATAGAGGCTGTACATGACCAACATGTATAGCAGCAAGGTCTTGCAATTAATCAAACCATTTAACACCTCTAAAACTTTATTAATAGCGGCACTTTTAGTGCTTTGCTTACCCACTCAATTACGTGCAAATGAAAAACTGATTATTGCATCCGGTAATTTTGCACCTTATTTCATGCAAGATAACGTAACCGGTAATGGTTACTTCGATCAGCTTGTGGTTCAAGTGTTACGGATACAAGGCTATCAAAACCCGCAGTTGGTGCCGTTAAATAATGATGCTATTCAACGCTACTTCAACAATAAAGTCGCTGATATCGCGATCAACTATACGGCACAACCAGCTGCACACGCCTTTACTTCTCGTTATCGTGTGCGATTTATGAACCGCGTGACCATGCTCCGTTCTGCATGGACCGAGAAAGTAACTACGCTGAACGATTTGAAAAATTTAAGAGTCGGTAGTTTTATAGGGGCGAGCGATATCTTTGGTGCTGAGTATAAAAACATGGCGACACAGGTATTCACTCACTATAGTGAAGTAGGAAATCAACAAGCCCTAAATAAACAGTTACTTACCAATAAGATCGATGTCCGTATCGGTGATTATTTAATGCTCTACTGGCATACATCAACAAACACCCAACTTGACCCTACAAGTTTTATATATCGCGATATTTTAAACTATCAAGGCTCTTACATTGTTTTTCAAGATAAGTCTGTCAGAGATAATTTTGATGAAGGCCTGACAAGGTTAGTTGCTTCAGGAGAACTAATGATAGCTACTGAGCGTTGGTTAAAAGCTTATAACCTGCCAATCATTAAGCAACAATTTTTTGTAACACAGCCCGAAAAAACACAGCAAAACAACGCTATTGAAGCAAATTAATGCGTCTCATCTAACGATTTAGTGCGATGCTCTAACTGTTCTTTCACTTGCTCTGCATCTTCAAACAGCTTTTTCATCACCACGGGATCATAAACACTGCTTGAGTTTGGCATTAAAGACATATTAGTTGTTTTTGAGGTACCTTTTAAAATAGACGTATCTTCTGCGGCAGTTACCGTAATATCACGCGGATCTAGAATTACTTTTTCACTTGTACCGTTAGGATTAGGCTGATCGGAGTAATGCCATTGCCCTTGCTGATCTTGCCATTTATAAATAACGGTCGTTGCTACTGAGCTTTCATCGGTAATTGATTCAACAACTTTTTGACTAGTCTCACTGACCAATTTGGCAGCTATAGCAAAGGTGTCACTTGATAACTCAACCATTTGCTCTGTTAGCTGATTTGATTTACTACTAATACCATCACTGGTTAACCACGTTTGGCCATCGGGTCGTTGCAAGTAAAATAATGCCGCGACACTGATCAGCAATACCATAATCGCTAGGTACGCAAAATACTTCATCTTCAATCCTTTGAGTTAAATTTTTTTCTTTCTATTTTCTTACTATCATTGATAGCGAGCTATGATTTTAGCTAGGTCACCATTATCTTTCAAGCTTTGTAAAAAATCATTAAATTCTTTTGCCCGCTTCTTGCCACGCTCAGTATGTGCAAATTGTAGCTGCAAAGGCGCCTCACCGACATTAAAAGCACTTACACCAAGAGCTGAGAATTTAGGGTATTTATTGACGTACCAATCAAAAACCGCGCGCGACATAATAGTAAAACGTCTACTAATATGGTTATCATTATAAAGACTCTGTAATACATCTAGATCCGAATAAAAGTTCTCACGATGTAGGATTTGATCACGCACCAATGGCTCATATTCAGGATATACATAACCAAAGCGCCCTAGCAGTACACCATTATGCAGCACTTTTTCATCTTGAAAATCACTGGGGTTTGCACCATGGGTCACCACCATGACATCTTCAACCATCACAATTTCTTGACTCCAATAATACTTATGGGCTGTCAAGAGCCAACTTTCAGATTCCATACGCGCATCAACCTCACCATTACAAACCATTTTCTCCGAGCGCATTTCAGGGACATATGTATACTCAATAGTAAGGGAGTGCTGCTCAGCAAACTGGGTTATTAACTCATTCAACAGTCCTTTTTTAGCGCCTCCAATAATGTGATATGGGGGATAATTCTCATCAGGTAACGCAACACGAAAGGTGTCAGCAAAAGAGTGGTTTGGAAAAAATAAAAACAAGATAGCAAAGTATCTATTCATCAATGATGCACACAAAGCTAATGGCTACTTACTTTATACTGTAGTCAAAAAAATAAAGCACAGCTAGTAGGCTGCGCTTTAGGAATTTAATGATAACCGTAAGATTAGATCCCATCACCATCAATGTGTAGGCCACATTCGCGGTTTAGACCAAAAAAACGGGTCTCTTCTTCGGTCATACCTGGCTCTAGTTTACGCGTAGTATGCACATCGCCCATTGACACATAACCTTGCTCCCATAATGGGTGGTATGGTAAGTCATGTTTAGTCAGGTACTGATAAACATCGCGATTTGACCATTCAATGATTGGATAAACCTTTACCGTGCCACGGCTAATTTCAACAACTTGCTTGTCAGCACGTGTCGATGATTGGTCACGACGCAAGCCGCTAAACCAAGTACCTGCATTTATATCTTTTAATGCGCGAGTCATTGGCTCAACTTTATTAAGCTGGTTATATTGTTTAATACCCGCTTCGCCTAGCTCCCATAACTTACCAAACTTGGCTTCTTGCCAAGCTGGGCTTAACTGCGACTTATACACTTTCAAATTTAGTGATAAGCGTTCGGTCATTTGCTCAATAAACTGATAAGTCTCTGGAAATAAATAACCTGTATCAGTTAGCACCACTGGAATATCGGCTTTTTGTGACGTTACTAAATGCAACATTACCGCGGCTTGAATACCAAAGCTTGATGATAAAAACTGCGTATCTGGCAAGTTTTCCAGTGCCCATGCTACACGCTGTTCAGCGCTCATATCTTTTAATATGCCGTTAGCATCAGCAAGCAGTGTTACTTGGCTTTCTTTATCAAGCTGTAAAATGTTTTTAAATTCACTCATAGTAAATTCCAAACCTTAGCAAGCGCGAACGCTTGCTTTAAATTATGCGTAGAAATCGGTGACTGAGACTTTAACTTCAGCAACAATGCCTTTGCGGATCACAAAATCACCAAAACATTCGCCGTCGTTACGCTCACTTGCCCATTGACCTATTAATTTATCAAAGGCCTCTAAATACACGTCTTCACCGACATTCTCTAAATACAACTTAGGAATACGAGTACCTTCAAGATTGCCACCTAAGTAAACGTTATATTTGCCAGGTCCTTTACCCACCAACCCTGCTTCAGCCAACATTGCGCGGCCACAGCCATTCGGGCAACCAACAACACGCATGATAATACTATCATCAGGAATACCGTGTTTAGCAAGCAGCGCTTCAGTTTTTTCAATTAAGCTTGGTAAATAACGCTCGGCTTCCGCCATCGCTAAAGGGCAAGTCGGCAGTGAAACACAGGCCATTGAGTTTTTTCGCTGCTCTGAATCTTTGTCATCAATCAAACCGTGTTCACGCGCTATTTTTTCAATTATTGCTTTTTGATCAGCAGGCACACCGGCAATGATCAAGTTTTGATTTGCCGTCATACGAAAATCACCTTGGTGAATTTCAGCAATTTTACGACAACCTGTTTTCAGTGGTTTACCCGGAAAATCTAAAATACGACCACTTTGGATAAATAAGGTTAAGTGATGCTTACCATCAATACCTTCAACCCAACCAATGCGATCGCCACGATGAGTAAACTCATAAGGGCGGCTTGGTGCAAATTTAACCCCTGCACGTTGCTCTACTTCCGCTTTAAATACATCAGTACCTACACGATCTAAGGTGTATTTAGTTTTTGCATTTTTACGGTTTGAGCGATTACCCCAGTCGCGCTGTACAGACACCACATGCTCAGCAATTTTTAGCGTATCTTCGAGTGCGATAAAACCAAAATCATCGGCTTTACGTGGATACGTTGCAGTATCGCCGTGAGTCATAGCAAGACCACCACCTACTAGCACGTTAAAACCAACTAATTTACCGTTATCAGCAATCGCGACAAAGTTTAAGTCATTCGCATGCACATCCACTTCGTTGTTCGGTGGAATAGTCACTGTGGTTTTAAACTTACGTGGTAAGTAAGTTGAACCTAAAATTGGCTCTTCTGTGGTTTCGCTTTTTTCGCCGTTTAGCCAAATTTCAGCATACGCTTTAGTTTTTGGTAACAAGTGCTCAGAAATTTTCGCTGCCCACTCATACGCTTCTTGATGCAGCTCAGATTCAACCGGATTAGTAGTGCATAGTACGTTACGGTTTACATCACCCGCTGTTGCGATTGAGTCAATGCCCACGCTATCCAACATTTGGTGCATGCCTTTTATATTTGGCTTTAACACACCATGAAACTGAAACGTTTGGCGAGTTGTTAAACGAATACTACCGTAGCTGGTTTTTTCATCAGCGAACTTATCAATTGCTAACCATTGCTCTGGCTTGATGATACCGCCAGGCATACGTGCACGTAACATGACGTTGTGTAATGGCTCAAGCTTTTGCTTAGCACGCTCACCACGAATATCACGGTCATCTTGCTGATACATACCGTGGAAACGAATTAACTGAAAGTTATCCGCAGTGAAACCACCGGTGATCTCATTTTTTAAGTCTTGTTCAATTGTGCCACGTAAAAAGTTACTTTCTCTTTTCAAGCGCTCGTTATCAGAAAGCTTTACGTTTTTATCTTGTTCGCTCATGTTTAATCCTAAATTTGTTACAGTGACGGCTGTTAGCTTTTAATAAAATAAACAACGTGCGCTTAGTACACGTCTTTCTGATAGCGGTTAGCGCTGCGCAAATCTTTCAAGTATTGATCTGCATCTTCATAGCTCTTACCTGTGTTCTCGCTAATAATATCAACCAACGCATTGTGCACGTCTTTTGCCATTCGATTAGCGTCACCGCAAATATATAAATGCGCGCCCGCTTCTAGCCATGCAAATACGTCTTTACTGTTTTGGCGTAGCTTGTCTTGCACGTAGACCTTCTCTGCTTGGTCACGGCTAAACGCCACATCAACTTTACTTAGCAGCCCTGATTTTAAGTAACCTTGAATTTCTACTTGATATAAGAAATCTTGGGTAAAGTGTGGGTTACCAAAGAATAACCAGTTTTTACCGGATGCTTCGCGGGCATCACGTTCTTGTAAGAAAGCACGGAACGGCGCAATACCAGTACCAGGGCCGACCATGATCACTGGCGTTTCGTCGTTAGCAGGTAAACGGAAGTTATCGTTATGCTCGCTATATACTTTTACTCTACAGCCTTCTTCGGCACGACGTGCTAAATAACCCGAACAACCACCTAAGTGCTCACTACCGAATGCCTCAAATTCAACTAGACCAATGGTTAAATGCACTTCATCTTCAACCTCAGCTTGGCTTGAAGCGATAGAATATAAACGCGCTTGTAGTTTGCGTAGGCAATCAACTAAAGTTTGTGCTTCAAGCTTGGCTGGATTTTGGCGGATCACATCATAGATTTGACGAGGCTCGATGTATTCACGCATTGCCGCTTTATCTTCAACCAGCTTTAATAACTCAGGTGTGCCTGTCGCTATCGCGTACTTTTCCACAAAGCCAGGGTATGACTGAGTCAATTCAAGTTTTTCAATCAGTGCATCACGAACACTGAGCTCTTCATCAGCGATTTTAACTTGGCTTGCAGCATCAATTTGCGTCAGTGTCAGTACTTCATCAACCAGTGCTTCATCATTTAAGAAGTACACACCCAGCGAGTCACCCGGTGTGTAAGTAATATCAGACCCTTCCAGTGAAATCTCAACATGGCGCACATCTTTGGTTGAATCTCGACCGGTGATCTTTTGCACTAGGCTAAGCTCTGCTGGAAATGGGTTTTGCTTAGTATATTGGCTGGCAGCTGTTGCTGGTGCACCAAATGACACTACTTGCCCACCTGTTGCGCCTTGCTGTGCTTTTAAATCAGGTTCAAATGCATCAAGTGCTCCGCTGATCCAGCTGGCGGCTTCATCATCGTAATCAACGTCTAAATCAGCACGCTGATAAATGGTTTCTGCACCGAGCTTATTTAAGCGCTGTTCAAAGTCTTTTGCTGTTTGACAGAAGAACTCATAGCTTGAATCACCTAAACCTATAACCGCAATTTTAACGCCATCAAGCTTAGGCGCTTTTTTGGTTGCTAAAAACTCATGTAATGTTTCGGCATCTTCCGGCGGCTCACCTTCACCGTAAGTAGAAACAACGACAGTTAAGAATTTTTCTTTTTTCAGGGCCGTTGGTTTGTAATCAGCCATGCTAACTAACTTAACAGCTAAACCACGAGACTCCGCTTGCTCTTTGAGCTTAGTCGCTACACCTTTTGAATTACCGGTTTGTGAGCCATATAAAATGGTCAATGCAGCTGCATCTCCAGCACTTGGCGCAGCACCTACAACACCACCTAAGGCCGCCGTATTGGCATTCGCAGCAAGGTAGCCACTTACCCAAGCTTGCTGAATTGGATTAAGCTCAGCCACTAAACCTTGCAGCTTTTGTACTTGCTCTTGCGATAGCGGACTTGCCGCGGCATTGAGTTGACCTAACAACATGAATTAATTCCCCGTAACCCTGAAAGTTATCTGCAAAATGATCACTGATTGCAGTAATCATTTTGCCTAAAATTTGTGTCGCCTTTAAGGCAAATAACTCAGGCCCTAAAGATTTCTCTGAGTGTGAAGAATAACGGGGTACGCGCCAATAAAAAAAGAATAGAATCTGCTTTGTTATTCCATTTAGTTATTAATTTATAAATTAACCAGTAAAAACAGATTAAAAGGTAAAAATAACTGCTGATGATTTCAGCACCACGCTTAGCCGATCAGAAATATCATACAAAAATTTATTCACTTCATTTTTTTCAAAATGCAAATTAACTTTTTTGCAACAAACCTCGAGTAGGCTATAGTGGATTTGGCCACATTCTGTGCGCCGACTATAAATACAATAAGGAAACACTATGTCACACGGGGCATATAGAAAACTCATACTCAGCAGTGCTATGTTAGCTACAGCACTTCCCTGCATGGCCAGCATTAATAATGGTGACTTTGAAAACTGGTTAAGTAATAGCCCAAACGGCTGGAGTACGATTGACTCAGGCATTACACTATCAGCTTCAAATAGCATAGTGAATTCAGGAGCTCTTGCTGCAAAAGTAGTGGTTAATACCGCTAGTCAAAGCAATACTGATTTACTGCAAGAAGTTACTGTTGAGGCCGGCAAAAGCTACTTATTCTCAAGCTGGGTTTATCACACCGAAGGCGGCATTAAAGCGCGCTTAATTGCCGACGGCTATCAAGGCTATTCAAATCCAGCGTTATTAAATCAGTGGCAACAAATAAGCTATACATATACAGCAACCAGCAATGCTACGATTACCGTGGGCCTGCGTTTTTACGATGTCAGCGGCTTTGATGGCAGTGAAACTATTTATGTGGATAGTTTTACACCAGGTTCTAGTGATACCACCCCACCGCCACCAGTCGGTTGTGCTGATAACACCGTTAACTTAGCACTGACAACTGATAACTATGGCGAAGAGACTAGCTGGCAGATCACTAACGCCCAAGGCATAGCAGTTGCGTCAGGTGGCAGTTATAGTGGCAACAACAGCTATACAGAGCAAGCTTGCTTAGTTGATGGCGATTACACATTTAGTATTTTTGATAGTTACGGCGACGGTATTTGCTGTTCATTTGGTAATGGCAGCTACGCGCTAACATCCGCCCAAACAACATTGGCTAACGGCAGTAGTTTTCAAAGCAGTGAAGCAACTCCCTTTATACTTGGTGATAATACCAACCCAGAAACGCCACCCAGCGAGCCAACTGGCTACTATGTTACAGCACAAGGTTTAACGGGCTATACACTTAAAACGGCGCTTTATAACATTATTAAAGGTCACAACTCACAAGGTTATTCAGCTATTTGGAGTTTTTACGATCTTGCTTCACGGGATAAGTACTTTGAAAATGACAATTCAATACTCGATCGCTATTCAGAAAATCCCACCGGTCAAGACAGCTATAACTATGTCGCTGTAAGTGATCAATGCGGCACTTACAATAGTGAAGCTGATTGTTATAACCGCGAACATTCATTTCCGAAAAGTTGGTTTGGCGGCACAAATGAGCCTATGAACTCAGACGTACATCATATTTTTGCAACCGATGGTTATGTTAATTCAAAACGTAGCAATTACCCATTTGGCGAAGTAGGCAGCGCCAGTTTCACCTCAAGCAATGGCAGTAAACTTGGCAGCGCAGCAAGCTCGATTAATTACTCAGGCACAGTATTTGAGCCAATCGATGAGTTTAAAGGTGACTTTGCTCGCGCCTACTTCTATATGGCAACCCGCTACGAAAACGTCATTGGTACTTGGCAAAACAACACCACGGCTAGTAATGCCGTGCTTAACGGCTCTAGTAACCAAGTGTTTGAGAATTGGGTAGTGACTATGTTGGTTAATTGGCATAACGACGATCCAGTCAGTCAACTTGAACTAGATAGAAACCAAGCCGCTTATGAGCATCAAGGCAACCGCAATCCATATATCGATCATCCAGAATTTGTTGAGATGATTTGGTAAAGGTCAGCGGTCAGCGGTCAGCGGTCAGCGGTCAGCGGTCAGCGG
>NZ_JACJDM010000037.1:0-49333 GCF_014163545.1 Pseudoalteromonas sp. SR45-6 | reverse complement strand
GATAAATGGAGTGATAACAAGACATAAATTTTGACATGTAGTTGTTCTACATGAAAAATTTATAACGCAGTTAGCGCTTTATTTAGCTCGCTAGAATGGTTAAATATTTAAGTCGATTGGTATTAATTACACATACTGACTAAAAAACAGGCTACACTTAATCCTAATACTCCTAAAAGGAATAATGATGGAAAACCGCCGACATTACACGCGCATTTTATTTTCAACTCCCGCGCATTTAACCAATAATACCCATAGTTACCCCTGCCAGTTGCTCGATATATCATTAAATGGCGCTCTGGTTAGTCGCAATAATAACTTTAACTTTACAAAAAATAGTAGTGCTATTCTTGCCTTTAAACTCCCGCAAAGTGAAGTAATCATCGCGATGACTGTCACTATTTGCCATATCGAACAACAACATATAGGTTTAAAATGTACCCATATTGATATAGATAGTATTACCCATTTAAAGCGTTTAATTGAGTTAAACCTCGCTGACGATACACTACTGCACCGTGAACTTGAGAGTTTGATCCACAGTGCGTAAAGCAAGTAACTGGATTGAAATTGCCCTGTAGGTTACCCTAGAGAAAATTCGCAACGCAATCTGACTATGGCTCTTAATCAACACTTACCGCTGGTTTATCACCCTAACTATTCGTTTAACTTTGATCCTAACCATCGTTTTGTAATGAGTAAATTTGCCCATTTATACCAACAAGTAAAAGCACTTGGTTTGGCGAATAGCAACCTAATCACACCTGAACTTGGCAGCCCTGAGGCGCTTGAATTGGTACATTGTGATAATTACATTCAAGATTTATGGCATAACCGCTTAGATGATAAAGCGATGCGTCGTATTGGGCTACCTTGGTCTGAACAATTAATGGCACGAACTTTTACCGCACCTCAAGGCACGTTGCAAACTGCGCGCTTAGCTCTTGAGCACGGCATTGCATGCCATTTAGCCGGCGGTACACACCACGCTCACAGCGATTTTGGCTCTGGCTATTGTATGGTCAACGACCTAGCCTTTACTGCACAAACGCTGATTCAATCAGCTGAAGTGACCAATGTATTGATTTTTGACTTAGATGTACACCAAGGCGATGGCACCGCAGCCATGTTACAACACCAACCATATGCATATACCTGCTCGATTCATTGTGAAAAGAACTTTCCATTTCGTAAATCAGCCAGCGATCTCGACATTGGTTTAGCTAATAATATGCAAGATGATGAATATTTAGGGGTTGTTGATGATACCTTGCGCTTTTTACTCAAAGAACTTAACCCTGATTTAGTGCTGTATGATGCCGGAGTTGATATTTGGCAACAAGATGGCTTAGGTAAGCTTGATGTTAGCTGGCAAGGCATTGAAAAACGTGATCACTTAGTGTTTAAGCGCTGTATTGAGCACAATACGCCAGTGGCAAGCGTGATTGGCGGAGGTTATGACAGAGATCACTTGCGCCTTGCAAAACGCCACGCAATTGTTATAGAGCAAGCTGCGCTGCTTTAAAAGCAGAGTATAAAACTGCTAAAACAGTATTTTTGACTACACTTTAAATTCATACCTTTATTGAGATCATTATGCGACTGTTGTTTATTTTGTTACTTGCATTTATGTCGAGTATTGCTAACGCCGAAGAAGAAGCTGTAAAAGAAGAGCTTCCGCCGATTAACCCAGCTTACAATGCAGAGCATGCTATGGTGCTCGTTAATCAAGGCTCGCGTATTTTTGCAGTTAGCCTACCGACTTATAAATTACCTCACGATGTGCAAGTTGTTTATCAAATTGAAAACCCAGATGTCGCTTTTTTAAGCCTGGTACGTGATGCAGAGCTTATTACTATTAAACCACAACCATTTAATATTCAACGGCTAATGCGTGGCGAAGAACTAACAATTACGGCAGATGTGTATGCCGGACACTACCAGCGCGATGGCAGTTTGGTTTATCAACATAGACCTATTGTAATGAGTAAATTACTTTATGCGCGGGAATTAACTGATTTGAACGAATCATCGCAGTGGCAAGAATACGACATGATCACCCTCAAAAATAATGAGCGAATTTATATCCATAAAATAACCCAAGCACCGAGTTTTAATCACCTTATTTATGCAGATTTAACCAATGCCTGTTTACAAAAATTTCGCACATCAAAACGCGTCCCAAATGCTAGCGAATTAACCTATAAATTTGCCAACTGTGGTACCTTAAAGCCGCTCTATTTTGATGTTGAAGGTTTGCAGTAAAAAATTATTTACTCGAAAATAGTTGCATAGTTATAAACTTTAACCCTTGCTGCATCTTCTCGCTCGATTGTCCTGCAAAACCAAGCCGAGCATAGCTATAGTTTATGGGCTTTAAACTACGTACTGAGTTGGTAAAGTAAAACTCGGCTTGGGTTTGTAAATATATACCTTGCTTTGCTAACTGCGCTTTTAAGTACTGAGTGTCTTTATTAAAGTTGACCCACATCGCCATGCCGCCGTCGGGCTTTTTATACTCGATTGGGTAGCCTGATGTTTGCAACTGCGTAAGATAATCATCCATCGCTTCATAGCGCTGTTTATACAGTTTGGTCATACGCTTTAAATGGCGTTCAAAGCCACCTTCTTTCATCCAGTGCGCCACAGCTAATTGCATGATCACATCGTTCTTATGGTTCATCAGCTGCTTCCACGCAGTTAATTGCGCTAATACTTCAGGCGCTGCGCAGATATAACCGATACGTGCAGCTGAAAACATAATCTTTGAAAACGTCGATAGGTAAATAACGATGCCCGCGGGGTCATCGGCGGCCATGGGTTGTAATGGCTGACAGCGATAATGAAATTCATGGTCGTAGTCATCTTCGATGATCATAACGTTATGGGCATAACACAGTTGATAAATTTGCAAGCGCCGCGTTGGCGATAAGGTCACGATAGTTGGATATTGGTGCAGCGGCGTTAAGTACAGCATTTTAATTGGATAACATTCCAGCTGGGCTTTTAAATCATCAACACATAAGCCTTCATCGTCTTGTTTTATATCAACCAATTGCGCGCCACAAGCTGCAAATGCTTGCCTTGCTGGCGGATAACCTAACGTTTCTACTGCGACAAAATCATCTTTTTTTATAAACGCTTTTGCGATTAAAAACAGTGCTTCTTGCGAGCCATTGCAGATCAATACATCGCTTACGTTTAAATTACGCGCTTTGTATAAGTAATCACAAATATGAGCTTTTAATTGCTCGTTACCACTGACCTGCCCATAATGCAGTTGATTGATATCTAAGTGATTACACACATGGCTGACGGAGCGTTTAAATTCTTTTTGTGGGAAACTGGCAAGATCAGGCAAGCCACCAGCAAAGTTATATCTATACGCAGTTAAATCCATTCCAGCAGCAGGCACAGCCAATGTTTTAGCAAATTGATAAGGTTTTGCTTTCAGTATTGGAGTACTTGAGGTACTAACACTACTTTGAATGGGCAATGACTTGGTGATCCGATAACCTGAGCGCTGCTGAGATTCAAGCCAGCCTTCCGCTACTAATAATTGCAATGCATTCATCACTGTATGGCGATTGAGCTGATAAGTGTTTGCCATGACACGCGCCGAGCTGAGTTTTACCCCTGGCGCAAGCTTGCCTTGCATTATGGCACTGCGTATCGCGCTGGCTAGTTGCAAATATTTGGCAGGCTCTGACTCATCAAATTCAATAACTAACGGCTGCATTACGACTCCAAAAACACTCTAAACTGGTCTAGTTAAAAAGCTAAAACTGGTTGTTTATTACTGACCAAAGTAGCGTACCTTTGTTATTCATAAATAGCAAAATATGGGGCTTATCATGTTTACAAAACACATTCATCAAACCAATAAGCTGGCTTTAGAGCCACTGACACAAAACCACCTAGAGGGGCTATATCAAGCAGGCCAAGATCCACAAATATGGCGTTGGGTTTTAATGAATTACACCCAAACCCGTGCAATTCTCGATGATTGGTTTATCAATACAGCGCAGTTTAATGCCGAACAACAAATAGTCTACGCCATAGTTGATAAAGCAAGTAAGCAGGTGCTTGGTACCACACGTTTATTTAGGTTAGATAAACAAAATCGCAGCGCTGAGATTGGCCACACATTTATTGCTAAAAAGTGGCAACGTAGTTTTGTAAATACCCACGCTAAATACTTGCTACTGCAATATGCGTTCGAAGAATTAGGCTTAGTGCGTATTGCTTTTAATACCCATGAACAAAACCAAAAATCGCGTAATGCTATAGCACGCCTTGGCGCCCGCTTTGAAGGCATTAGTTATAAAGACAGGTTACTTGCCGATGGCTCATACCGAAACACCGCTCAGTTCAGTATTATAGACGAGCAATGGCCGACAATAAAATCTCAGTTAGAAGGAAAACTATAATGTACCCAGCGGCCCATTTTCAACAACATGATAGTAAGCAATTACAACAGTTAGTAAATAACTATCCACTGGCGACCATTTTAATGCCTAATACACAAAACCAACTCAATGATATATGCCGCGTGCCATTATTATATGACCCAGCTCGCGAAGTTTTTATCGGCCATGTGGCCAAATATAACCCCCTGTCATCATTTGATGGTCAATCAGTGAAGCTATTATTTAGTGGCGATGATTGCTATTTATCGCCCGCTTACGCACACAATAAAACCCTACCTAGTTGGCTTTATTCGAGTGTTTATGTGACAGCTAAAGTGCGTATTGTTAAAGACCAACAGCACAAAGAACAGATCATGCAACGACTAACCGATCACTTTGAGCAACACTTTACTGAGCACGCTACAGATAAATGGCAAATTAATGAGGTACCCGTACAGCAGCGCAAGGCAATGTATCAACAATTAAGTTTTATTGAATTTATTACCATTCATTGGCAGGGCAATTTTAAACTTAGTCAAAACAAGCCAGCTGAAATACGTGCAGCCATAAAGCAAAGTTTAATGTTAGCGGGGAAACTCAGTATTGCTGAGTTAATCAATTAGCGGTGCTATAAAAATGAAAAAAGGCTCCTCGGAGATCTTAGAGCCTTTGGTTAACTTTGGAATTAACTCGGTTTAGTAATTAGTTAAATGCAAGCAGATGCGGTGCAATATTTTGATAATCAACTGCCATAGCAATGCTCAAAGCAGTAATATTAAGGATTGAAAACGCAAACACTTGGCGCGCCCAACCACTAATATCAATGTTACGTCGATAACCTCTTAGCGCCATTAACAACCACCAAAAGCTAGTGGTGCAAGCAACGGCTAAAAACGCCATACCGGTATAACCGCCAATGGTTAATAACATCACTACTAACGCATATATGGCAATATACAACACAATATGATGTTTAGCTTTATCAATACCTTGCGCTACCGGTAATACCGGAATACGCGCAGCTTGATAGTCTTTATAGCGAAAAATAGCAATCGCATAAGAGTGCGGCATTTGCCACAAACTAAACATTACTAATAAGATCAACGCGCCAACATCAAACTGTGCTGAAACAGCGCAGTACCCTACCACTGGTGGTACTGCTCCTGATAAACTACCGATAAACGTGCCATATACTGAGCGACGCTTCATATATAAGCTATAAACACCCACGTAAATAACATAACCAAACACAGCAAAAAACACTGCAATCCAGTTAGTAAAAATCACTAGTAGAGCAAAACCTAATACGCCAAGTGCTGTACCATGTAGCAAAGCAGTCTTGGCAGACATTTCGCCCGTTACAGTTACCCGTGTTCGCGTGCGCGCCATGCGAATATCAATATCACGGTCAATCACGTTATTGATTACGCAGCCTGAGGCTACTACCAGCGATAAACCAACTAATGTAGCAAGCATTAGCCAGCCATCAATATCACCACGCGAAGCAAGTAAAAAACCACCCGCAACCGAGATCACATTGCCCATAATAATACCGGGTTTAGTGACCTTTAAATAACGACGAAACATCTGCTGTCCCCTATTCTTTGCTTTTAACAATGTACTAGCTGGGCTAGTACATCATCATGGCGTTCGATTCGTAGATGATCCACACCGACAGCCCTACCACCATCACGATGATCAGCGCACTGAAGATGAACGATAACGAACTGGCTTTACCGTCTTCGGTAGTAAAGTTCAGGTGCAAAAAGTATTTTAAGTGCACCCAAATTTGCACAATGGCCATCACCACAACACAGGCAAAGGTTGTTGGCTTTGATAAAGTACCGCTCATCACCGCCCAAAATGGAATGGCCGTTAGAATGATTGATAAAACAAAACCTATTAAATAGTCTTTAACACTGCCATGTGAAGCATCACTATGGCTTTGTGTATGTAGCTCATTTAATACATGTGATTCACTGTGGCTCATTACATCACTCCCATTAAGTAAACAACGGTAAATACGCAGATCCATACCACATCTAAAAAGTGCCAAAACAAACTTAAGCAACTTAAACGTGTAACGGTTGCTGGGTTTAAACCACGACGTGATACTTCAATCATCATCGTCGCCATCCAAATCAGACCAGCGGTTACGTGCATACCGTGTAAGCCTACTAAAGAGAAGAACGAGGTTAAAAATGCGCTGCGCTGCGGGCCATTACCATGGGCAATTAAATGATGAAATTCATAAATTTCCATACCAATAAACACAGCACCAAAAGCAAAAGTAATTGCCAGCCACGTTAATGTAGCGGCCTTCTTTTGCGCATGAGCTGAGATCATCGCAAAACCAAAAGTGATACTACTTAGTAGCAATGCAGCAGTTTCAACCGCTACAAAGTCCAGTTCAAAAATATCTTTGCCAGATACGCCACCCGCTGTATTCATATAAAGCACAGCGTAGGTTGCAAAAAATGAGGCAAACAATAAGCAGTCGGTCATTAAGTAAAGCCAAAAACCAAATACCGTATCGCCACCAGTATCATGATGCTCGTGAGCATGGGCATCATGATTGATGATATTTATATCTGCAGAGGTAGCACTCATGCGCTGAACTCCTTACCTTGGTTAAATGTTGTTGCACTTTTATTATGTGCACTTTCAATTTCAAGAATTTCTTCTGGTTGCACGTAGTAATCAACATCACTGGTGTAACAGCGCTTAAAGAATACCGTGATGCCAGCAATAACACCGACAATTGCCAACCACCAAATATGCCAAATCATGGCAAAACAGAATGTGGTAAAACACGCACTCATCATCACCCCTGCCGAAGTATTTTTTGGCATATGAATAGGCGCATAGCTTGCTTGTTGTTGATACGCTTGGCCTTTTTCTTTCATATCAGTCCAAGTATCGATATCGTGTACATGCGGTATAGTAGCGAAGTTATAGTATTGTGGTGGTGACGATGTTGACCACTCAAGTGTGTGTCCATTCCACGGATCGCCGGTTGTATCTTTTAATGCTTCGCGATTTTTAAAGCTCACAATAAGCTGTACAACTTGGAACAAAATACCAAACATAATGATCACCGCACCCACAAAGGCAATGTACAACCAGATATTCCAATCTGGGTTATTGGTGTGGTTTAAGCGACGTGTCATACCTAAGAAACCAAGTACGTATAGCGGCATAAATGCAACAAAGAAACCAATTAACCAACACCAGAAAGACGCCTTACCCCAACCTTCATGAAGTTTAAAGCCCATTGCTTTAGGGAACCAAAATGCGAAACCAGCCAAGTATCCAAATACCGCACCACCGATGATGGTGTTATGAAAATGTGCAATCAGGAAGAGGCTGTTGTGTAATACATAATCAGCACCTGGGATTGCTAGTAGTACCCCTGTCATCCCGCCGATGGTAAAGGTCACCATAAAGCCAAGTGTCCAAAGCACAGGAACTGTAATGCGTAAACGACCACGATAAATAGTAAATAGCCAGTTGAACAGTTTCACACCGGTGGGCACCGCAATGACCATGGTCATTACGCCAAAGAAGGCATTAACATTAGCACTGGACCCCATAGTGAAGAAATGGTGTAACCAAACAATAAAACCTAAGATAGAAATTGCACCGCTGGCATAAACCATAGATTTATAACCAAATAAACGTTTACCGGTAAAAGTGGAAATAATTTCTGAGAAAATACCAAACGCAGGTAAAATCAATATATATACTTCAGGGTGACCCCAAGCCCAGAACAGGTTGATGTACATCATGGCGTTACCGCCAGCTTCATTAGTAAAGAAGTGGAAATCTAAATAACGGTCTAGCGTTAACATAGTCAACACCGCAGTTAATATTGGGAATGACGCAGCAATTAAGATATTTGCCCATGTACATGTCCAGGTAAAAATTGGCATTTGCATTAAACGCATACCAGGGGCACGCATTTTAAACACTGTTACTAAAAAGTTTACTGCCGTTAATAGTGTACCAATACCTGATATTTGCAGTGCCCAAATATAATAATCGACCCCGACTCCAGGGCTAAAAGACATCTCCGATAGCGGCGGATAAGCCACCCAACCTGTTTTTGCAAATTCACCACAGAACAATGAAATATTAATTAATATTGCACCACCGGCAGTAAGCCAAAAACTTAGATTATTTAAAAACGGAAATGCTACATCGCGCGCACCAATTTGCAGTGGCAATACAATATTCATTAGACCAATCATAAATGGCATCGCCATAAAGATGATCATAATCACCCCATGCGCGGTGAAGATTTGGTCATAATGCTCTGGCGGCAAATAACCCGTTGCGCCTCCTGTAGCAAGCGCCAATTGTGCCCGCATCATAATGGCATCTGAGAAACCACGAAACAGCATGATCAAGGCAAGGATAATGTACATCACACCTAAGCGTTTATGATCGATTGAGGTGATCCAGTCGTGCCATAGCACACCCCATTTTTTATATTTTGTGACTAAAGCTGCAATCAATGCCCCTGCAATCACTACTACCGCCATTGTCACCATCAAAATAGGTTCATGAAACGGAATGGCATCTAACGATAATTTTCCAAATAACGACATAATTATTCCTCGCCCTCGCTGTGCATTGTGTGATTTTCATGACCGCTGTGCTCAGGCATTGCACTGTGCATTTTGTTCATATCACCATGTGCTTGCATATATTTCATAATGATGGTGTGGAACAAGCCATCATCAACATCAGCAAAATAAGTCACTGGGTTGTTTTCACTCGGTAATGCCAGTGCATCATAATTCGCTTTAGTGAGCGTATTAGCTTGGCTTTTCACCTTGTTTACCCACGTATCAAAGTCAGCTTGCGTTGGCGTAGCTATGGCATTAAATTTCATACCAGTAAAACCTGCGCCGCTGTAGTTAGCAGAAAAGCCTTTAAACGTACCCGGTTCATTAGCAATCAAATGCAACTTAGTTTCCATGCCCGCCATCGAGTAGATTTGGCTACCTAGTTGTGGGATGAAAAATGAGTTCATGGTACTTTCTGAGGTGATTTTATATTCCACCGGTACATTGGCTGGAAATACCAATTCATTAACCGTAGCAATACCTTGCTCAGGATAAATAAACAGCCATTTCCAATTCAGTGATACCACTTCAACTGTTAAGTGTTTGCCTTTACCTTCAAGCGGTTTATAAGGGTCAAGCTGTTGCGTCGATTGCCAAGTAATGACACCCAGTACAATCACTATCACAATAGGAATGGCCCAGACTGCGGCTTCAATTTTTCCTGAGTGTGCCCATTTTGGCGCATAAATTTGCTGCTCTTGGCCATCACGATATTTCCACGCAAAGTACAAGGTCATCACAATCACAGGAATAACCACAATTAACATCAGCACAGTGGCAATGATGATCAGATTTTTTTCATCTATCCCAACTTGCCCTTTTGGATCAAGCACCCCGCCTTTACAGCCAGTCAGTGCGAGCACAGTTGTGCCCAGAGCAATATTACAGAGGTTTCGAATTAACAAAGGACTATCCTACAACCTAAAATTTGACGTGTGCTGCCTTACCCAAGAATACCAATAGGTCAGAACAACGGTTTAAACTATTCCTAGTCTGGCTTAAACGTGTAGTAACAAATTTAAACACAAAGGAAATTTAATGGGGCGGCCGAATCGCAGACACACTGCGGCTAAGCATTATTAGTGAAGAAACAAAATTAGTAAGCGACTAATCCAGTCAAGCCATCAATAACGAGTAGCGTTCAACCGAATACAAGGGGTGGAGCACGACAGCCGTGAGCGCTGTGTACAACAAGTGATGTTTTAGGAGCACGAAAAGCAAAGGCTGCTTTACGTAAAATAACCCCAGCACGACGCGCTGGAAAAAAGTGAAAAATCAACCAACATAAACCAATGAGTAACTGGCACGACACAACTGGATATGCCAAAAAGCCCAATACATTAATTAAAGATGACTCATATACAGCCCCTTCAGTTAATAAGCTTTTTAGCTCTGTCGCATCTTCAATACTACCATTTACCAGCATGGCTGAATTAATTAATAAAATAACTAATACAGAAAATAGCTCTCGTCCGGCAAAAAGTGCACGCGCACGCAACTGCCATCTACTAAGCGTAGAGTGCGTTTTTGCTGGCGGACAATTTTGCGAATTCAAACGTATATGGCCTTATTGGTTATATATTACGAAGTAAAGCGACTGGCTTTACGCTATTTTCCACTTCGTTGTTATGATCTTCATCAATAAAGTTTCAGTAATTACTGAAATTTCGAGAGGATTATAACAAAGTCAACACAAGCTACAAGTATAAAACAACATAGCGGGCTAACTTTTTATTAATATGTTGAATTACAGCTATAAAAAAAGCGCCATACTGGCGCTTTAAAAATAACTTAAATGATAATTGGCGGCTTTTAGAAAATAAAAAGCAACTCAAGCTAAGTTATCCCCTAACTTGAGTCGTCTTTTTGACAACATCTTCACACACAATTATAAAGATTCGTTTAATAGCGTATTCGCTATTGAATTTGGTATTGGCTGCTTCGCCATCTAACTGCATGTCGGTTAAAATAAAAAGCAACTCAAGCCAAGTTATCCCCTAACTTGAGTCGTCTTTTTGACAACATCTTCACACACAATTATAAAGATTCGTTTAATAGCGTATTCGCTATTGAATTTGGTATTGGCTGCTTCTCCATCTAACTGCATGTCGGTTAAAATAAAAAGCAACTCAAGCCAAGTTATCCCCTAACTTGAGTCGTCTTTTTGACAACATCTTCACACACAATTATAAAGATTCGGTTCTAATATTTTTCAATACGTATTGTAGATTCACTGATGAACAATAAGTTCATTTAATCGCGTGGCAGTAAATAAAAGCAGTTCAAGCTCAGGTTAACTAAACTTGAACTGTCTTTTTGACAACATCTTCACACACAATTATAAAGATTCAGTTTTAGCGTTGTTCAATAAACACTGTAATTCAGTGACAAACTTTCAGTTCGTCCAATCATGTGGCAGTAAAATAAAAACAGTTCAAGCCCAGTTTGTACTAAACTTGAACCGCCTTTGACAACATCTTCACACACAATTATAAAGATTCTTTGTAAGCGGCTTGTTCATTTCGCTTCCTTGAAACTAAATTTAGTGTAATAGCTCAAAGCTTACAACTGATAAAAATAAATCTGATAGATGAAAAAAATTAACTCATAGACTTTAGTCTAAATTTTAGCCCTAAAATCAACTTGAATGTTCACAAAAAACTTTATCAAAAGATATTATTTTATAATAAACAATCAATTGAAAATAAAGCCCGCAAAGCATCACCGTTATGAGAAATGATTTCACTTAAAGTGAAGATAATTTTGGACCGATCCATCTTAATATTATATTCTTAAAAAATTGCAAAATAAGAATAACAGGATATTAATATGATTCGCAAAACCATACTAGTTAGCTTACTTAGTTACTCATTTAGCTTAACTGCCGCACCAATCGCAATGCACCAAATTAAAGGATTAAACAAAGCAGCGATTACACACGCTGATCTTGCTCCTTTACTAGATACGTTAGCTGCTCACCCCAGCATAGAGCGAAAAAATTTAGGTCAATCATTCTTAGGTAAATCAATTGATGCATTTTATATTGGCTCGGGGCCAATCAAAGTTATGATGTGGAGCCAAATGCATGGTGATGAAAATACGGCAAGTGCCGCATTAACGGATTTTTTAAGCTATGCAATCGAAACAAAAAATGATGCATGGCGAGAAAATTGGCAAAACAAACTATCACTGATGATCATTCCTATGGTCAATCCCGATGGCGCACAGCTGCAAACCCGTTTTAATGCGCAAGGAATAGATTTAAACCGCGATGCTAAAGTGTGGAGCTAAAGCACACTTTTTACTACGCAACGATAAACACATCGAATACGCCGTATTAGGTAGTCAACTTATAAAACTTTAAATTTAAGTACGTTAGGTAAGCCCTGTTCTCAGGGCTTGTTATTTTTTGCGATCTTTTTGGCTGTATTTTTACGTAGGTAATAACGATACCAACCTAGCCAAGCCAACACTAAGCTTGCCAACGAGGCGATGATCCACAGAACTTTAAGGCTTAGCCCACCTACACTGCCATTATGCAAGGGATGTAGCCAGTTTTTGATTTGGTTACTTGTTCCTTGCTGCCTAAGATCGAAGACCTTCACTACCTCACCTGAGCGTGGGTTAATATCAATATAACTGTTTGGAAAGCGTGTCGATTTATCATCACTTACCTGCATGCGCAGCCGATAATAGCCTTGGTTTACGCTGGGAGTTTCTATCCATGCAAGTCGCGCTTTAGGCAGTTGTATTTGTGCTATTTTCACAGCCTGAGTAACACTAATTTGCGGGTTTGAAAAAGTTAATTGTGGTGCTGGTCTTGCAGCACTTTCGACTTCGCCCAGTACCAAGCCAAGCAAGCCATTGGTCTCTTTGGGCAAGGCTAGCATCGCACCGGTACTAGTAAGAATAAACAAGGGTAACAACATCACTAAACCGATTGTTTTATGCCAATCGTACATGCGTCCTAATAAAGCAGCGCGGCGCTTAAAACGCAATTGCCTCAACCAAAAACCTGACTTAGGCCACCACGCAACTAAACCTGTGAGTAATAAGAGCGCGCTGCCAATTCCAAGGTAACCGACAATAATTGTCCCTGTACTGCCAAGTAGTAAAGTAAAGTGCAAGTTATACAGCCAAGTTACTAGGTAATCGCCCCAGAATGACTGTCTGAGCAAGGTGCTGCCATCAGCTGACAACCACACCATCATAGGTGCAAAATCCTGCCCTTGAGTCTCTTGAGGGTTATAATAGCGCGCCGGAATGAATTGTTGTTCAGGGGTCACTTCAAACCGCCACGGTCCCAGCTTATCTGGATACTGCATGCGTAATGTTTTTAATGCAGTGTTGTAATCACACGGTTGCTGCGCTGCATTCGCTAATTCCGGATGCAACCAGGTATCTATTTGCGGATAATAAACAAGTGCAGCTCCTGACAAGCAAAGGATCACAAAAAACATGCCAAGGCTTAACCCCAACCATAGATGAAGTCGCCTTGCCAACTTACGCCACGCGAGTAACTGCTTACTCATTAATACTTAAACTTAATTGCAGCAGATACAGCACGACCTTGTGCTGGGCTATGCAGAGTTTGCGAGCCATCCCACCATACATATTCATAATACTCATCAGTTAAGTTATCAACTTGCGCGCTTAACATCAGTGCCGAATTAACGTCATAACTTGCTTTAAGCCCAAGTTGAGTAAAGTCACCATATCGTCCTTGGCTATTACTTAGTGCTAATTCGTAATCAGAAAGCGCACGCAGTTTCGCAGCCAAGTTTAATTGCGTTGTTAATTAAGTTGTTAATTGATAATCAATGCCTGCAGTGAATAAACGATTAGGAATACATCATATTATACAGTCCATACGAGCTTCACTGGGTGTGACATATTGTCGCAGTGGTCGATTACTTGACACATTTTAGCCGTAAGTGGGCATTAAAAAAGCGCCTGTTATTAAAGAGGCGCTTTTTAATGTATATTTGATAGCTATCAAGAGCTTATAATATTTGGTTTTCTTTCCAAACTTGCTCTTTTGCCATACGCTTTTTGCGTTTGTCGCATGGGTCATCACAATCACAAGCTTTATCAATGCCTACAGAGCCTAAACCACCACAGCTGCTGGCCATAGATTTCTTTTGCACTATCATGCCCACAGCCATCGCTGCGACAATTAAAAGCAGTAAACCAAACGTAAGAAGAAAAAGTGACATTGCTTAGCCCCTATTGATCAGCAATAAAATAATGCTTGATGATAATCACCAAGCTGTTGCTATTATAAACTGATTTAAACCGCGCTACAAATAGGGTTTAAATGCAGGGCTCGAATAAGTCACTAAGCCATCTTTTGATTTGCCGATCAGATAAACCGGTAAATCATTTTTTTCAGCATAGGCTTTGGCTTTATCCATCCCCATCACAGTCAGTGCTGTTGCAAGGCCGTCAGCTGTCATCGCTGATGGATGCAATACAGTAACCGATACTAGATCATGACGACTTGGCATACCGGTTGCTGGATCAATTAAATGGCTATAGGTAATACCATCCATCTCATAGTAAATGCGATAATCACCCGATGTCGCAATGCCGTTATTACCCGGCGCTAATACACGGTGCACTTTACGCACACCAGGCTCAGCATCCGGTTGCTCAATAGCGATACGCCAATCTTGATCATTCGGTTTTTTACCTGATACACGTAACTCACCACCAATCTCAACCATATAATCAGTTAAGTCATGGCTTTCTAATAATTCAGCTACTTTATCTATCCCATACCCCTTTGCAGTAGAAGAAAATGATAATTCTAAACCCGCGACTGTTTTCGCTAGGCCTTGCTCAGTCAGTATTAGTTTATCAACCCCAATTTGTGCAACCATGGCTGCGAGTTCTTCATCTGTTGGACGTTTTGTTGGTTTTTTATCAGGACCAAAACCCCATAAATCAATCAGTGGTCCCATGGTCACATCAAGAGTCTTAGTAGACTCTCCTAAGCGGATGGACTCGCTTACAACTGCTCTAAAATCACGGCTAATAGGCATAACTTGACCAGCGGGAAGACGATTAAAAGTGTTGATTTCAGAATCATCAATATAAGTCGACATTGATTGATTTATATCTTTGAGCAACAGAGTTACTTCTGGTAATAAATTTAATGAATCCAGCTTTTGTTGCTTGGCGAAGACCTTAATATGGTAAGTAGTACCCATAGTTTTACCTTCAAGGTATAACTCTTGGGGCTCATCATTTTGGCCACAGCCACTAATGAGTAAAGTGAGGGTAAGAAAAAAGATGGCAATCATGCCTTGTCGGTGAAAAACTCTATTCATAGCAGCCTACTTAAGTAATGGAAATAAAAAAGCCCCGTAACATATATTGCTACGAGGCTGATATTCTAACCAAAACTAAACTGTTTTGATACGGGTGTTAGCCACCGAAATCATCTAGTAAGATATTTTCGTCTTCAACACCTAAGTCTTTCAACATAGTGATAACAGCGGCGTTCATCATTGGAGGACCACACATGTAGAACTCACAATCTTCTGGCGCTTCGTGATCTTTAAGATAGTTCTCAAATAGCACGTTATGGATAAAGCCAGTATAGCCTTCCCAGTTATCTTCTGGTTGTGGATCTGAAAGCGCGGTATGCCATACGAAGTTATCATTTTCAGCCGCTAGGCCGTCAAAATCTTCAACATAGAACATTTCACGCTTAGAACGTGCACCATACCAGAAACTCATCTTACGCTTAGAGTTCAAACGCTTAAGTTGGTCAAAGATGTGTGAACGCATAGGTGCCATACCAGCACCACCACCTACAAATACCATTTCAGCATCAGTATCTTTTGCAAAGAACTCACCAAATGGACCAGAGATAGTTACTTTATCACCTTCTTTAAGTGACCAAATGTACGATGACATTTTACCACAAGGTAAGCTTAAATCTCTTGGCGGCGGCGCAGCGATACGCACGTTAAGCATGATGATGCCTTCTTCTTCTGGGTAGTTAGCCATTGAGTAAGCACGAATTGTTTCTTCGTCTACTTTTGACTCCAGCTTGAAGAAACCAAAATGGTTCCAATCGCCACGATACTCTTCTGGTACATCGAAATCAGCATATTTAACGTGATGCGCAGGGGCTTCAATCTGAATATAACCACCGGCACGAAACGGTACTGACTCGCCATCAGGGATCTGTAGTTTAAGCTCTTTAATGAAAGTTGCTTTGTTATCGTTAGAAATAACTTCACAATCCCATTTTTTAACACCGAAAATTGACTCTTCAAGTTCAATTTCCATGTCATTTTTAACATTTACCTGACACGCTAAACGACAGCCTTCACGGGCTTCACCTTTAGAGATGTGATCAAGTTCAGTTGGTAAGATATCGCCGCCACCAGAATGAATGTGTACACGACACTGACCACAAGAGCCACCGCCACCACATGCAGATGATACGAAAATACCTGACTCAGATAGCGCGCCTAAAAGCTTGGTACCTGCAGATGTTGTAATGGCTTTGTCTGGATCGCCATTTACGCCAATGATGATGTCACCGCTTGCAACTAGCTGAGATTTAGCACCAATGATGACTAAAACTAGCAGTACAACGATAGCGATGAAAACACCAACGCCTAAGAAAATCTCATAACTCATGATTTATCCTCGCTACCTATTAAAGTGAAATGCCAGAGAATGACATAAAGCCAAGACCCATCAAGCCAACAGTGATAAAGGTAATACCTAAACCACGTAAGCCGTCTGGCACGTCTGAATATTTCATTTTCTCACGGATACCAGCAAGCAAAGTAATTGCTAGCGCCCAACCCACACCAGAACCGATACCATAAACCACTGATTCAGTGAAGTTATAGTTACGTTCAACCATGAAAGATACCGCACCAAATATTGCACAGTTAACTGTGATCAATGGTAGGAAGATACCTAACGCGTTATAAAGTGCTGGGAAGAACTTATCTAATGCCATTTCAAGAATTTGTACAAGTGCCGCAATAACACCGATAAACGTCAAGAAACGTAAAAAGCTAAGATCCGCGTCAGGATAACCAAGCCACTCAAGTGCACCAGGTGCAAGAACCGCATGATAAACCAAGTTGTTAACTGGTACTGAGATACCCAATACCACGATAACTGCCACACCTAGACCGATAGACGTTGTAACTTTCTTTGATACTGCAAGGAAAGTACACATACCTAGGAAGAAGGCCAAAGCTAAGTTTTCAATGAAAACTGCTTTTACGAATAAACTAATATAATGTTCCACAGTCTGCCCCTTACCCTTTCGCTTCTACTTGGTCTTTCTTATAAGTACGAAGTACCCAAATGAATAAACCAATGATGAAGAATGCACTAGGCGGTAAAATCAATAGACCCATAGGTTGATACCAACCACCATCTTGTACAAGAGGGATGATTTCAACACCAAATAATGACCCTTTACCAAATAGTTCACGAATAAAGCCAACAGTCAGTAACACTACTGAGTAACCTAAGCCATTACCGATACCATCAAGGAACGACATTACTGGCGGCGACTTCATTGCGTATGCTTCTGCACGACCCATTACGATACAGTTAGTAATGATTAGACCAACGAATACAGACAACTCTTTCGCCGTAGCATAAGAGAAGGCTTGTAATACTTGGTCAACAACGATTACCAATGATGCAATAATGGTCATTTGCACGATAATACGTACAGATGACGGGATCTGGTTACGAATAATTGAGATAAAGAAGCTTGAGAACGCTGTTACCAAGGTCAATGCGATTGACATGATTAAAGCATTTTTTAAGCTCGACGTTACCGCAAGCGCAGAACAAATACCAAGTACTTGTAATGCGATTGGGTTGTTTGCCAGTACCGGACCAAATAGGACCGACTTCATTTCTTTAGTATCAGCCATTATTTCAACGCTCCTTCACGTACTCTCGCAAGGAAAGGACCAAAGCCGTTTTCGCCAGTCCAAAAGTCAACTGTGTGATCAACACCATTTGAAGTTAAAGTTGCACCAGATAAACCATCAATTTGATGATCATTTTTAGCGCCGCTTTTTACTACATCAATAGGTAGCTCTTTGCCACCCCATTTAGCAGTCCATTGTGGATTTTGAATTTCCCCACCTAGACCTGGTGTTTCACCGTGCTTATAAAAGTTAATATCTTTAATTGTCTCGCCATCGCTTTCAAGCGCTAAGAAACCATACATAATACCCCAAAGGCCATAACCTTGGATTGGTAAAATGATAGCATCTGTAGAACCGTCTGCTTTTTTCGAGATATATGCAGGAGACTCATGAGTCATACGCTGAATACCAGCGATATCCTTAATGCCCTCTGCTTTTAATGCAAAGCTAATTTTTTGATCAAACTTGCTTTTTTCAAAATCGAAAGCGTCGATTTTAGCCTGAACTGCTTCGCCAGTTTGAGACTCACCTGTTTCCATATTAACTAGGCGAGTTTCGATCTTAGCTTTAAAAGTTTCTGATACAGAACCAGACACATCAATGCCCGCAGCTGCCAAGATATTTTTTTGAATATCTTGCGTTTTGTTAGCTTGCTGTAAAGGGCGAAGCTGAACTGAAGCAAACGATACGATGATTGCACACACTAAACATAGTGCTACAACAACGCTTAGCGTTTTGCCGATTGATTCGTTATTACTAGACATTACGTGCCAACCTCCGCTTGATATTAGCTTGCACTACGAAGTGATCGAACAATGGTGCAAATAAGTTAGCAAATAAGATTGCTAGCATCATACCCTCAGGGAATGCAGGGTTAATTACACGGATCATTACTACCATCACACCAATTAGTGCGCCATATGCGAACTTTGCTTTGTCAGTAAATGCTGCAGACACAGGGTCTGTCGCCATAAAGAACATACCAAAAGCAAAACCACCAAGTACAAAGTGCCAATGCCAAGGCATTGCAAATACTGGGTTAGTATCTGAGCCAATTGCATTTAATAAGAATGCAGTTGCCACCATACCCAAGAATACACCTAGCACGATGCGCCATGAAGCAATACGTACGTAAATGAGGAATAAGCCACCAACTAGCAATGCAAGTGTAGATGTCTCACCTACTGAACCTTGAATGAAACCATAAAACGCATCCCACCAAAGAGCCATGTTGCTGTAATCAAGTGAACCAACAAACGCTTGACCTAGCATAGTTGCACCAGAGAATGAATCTACTGCGGTCCATACTGTGTCACCTGAAATTTGTGCAGGGTATGCGAAGAATAAAAACGCACGACCCGCTAATGCAGGGTTTAAGAAATTACGACCAGTACCACCAAAGATTTCTTTAGCGATTACTACACCGAATGTAATACCTAGTGCAACTTGCCATAAAGGAATGGTTGCAGGTAGGATAAGCGCGAATAACACAGACGTTACGAAGAAACCTTCGTTAATTTCATGCTTACGCACTGAAGCAAATATAACTTCCCAGAAACCACCTACAGCAAATGTAACTGCGTAAATAGGTAGGAAGAAACATGCGCCATAAAACATTTTAGCGCCCCAGCCGGATTCAGCAGTTAATTCACCACCAAATATCTGGAACAGGCCAACTTGCCAAGAATTTGCTAGTTCAAAACCTTGTGCTAATGCACCAGCGGCCTGATGACCGATATTGAACATACCAAAAAACATTGCAGGGAACGTCGCCATCCACACTAAAATCATCATGCGTTTTAGGTCGATGTTATCACGAACGTGTGTCGCGCCTTTATTTACGTGACCAGGGGTATAAAAAATAGTTGCAGCTGCTTCATACAGCGCATAAAACTTTTCATGTTTACCACCGGCTTCAAAATGCGGCTCGATATCTTCTAGAAATTTCTTTAAACCCATCTCTCTAGCCTTCCTTCTCGATCGTAGTCAAGCAATCGCGTAGGATTGAACCATACTCGTATTTGCCTGGACAAACGAAGGTACATAACGCTAAATCTTCTTCATCAAGTTCAAGCGCCCCTAATGAAATTGCACTATCCAAATCACGGGCAATTAAGTCACGTAATAAAGGCGTTGGCAAAATATCTAAAGGCATAACACGCTCATAGCTACCAAGTGGTACCATGGCACGTTTTGAACCACCTGTTGACGTTGTCATTTTAAATAAACGACTCGGTGTTAGGTGTGATAAGAAAGTACGTGTTACAGAGAATTTATCTGTGCCTGGAGCAATCCAACCAAACAACTCTTTTTCGCGACCTTCAAGTAATACCGATACTTGAATGTGGTAACGACCTAAGAATGCTTGAGGACCTTGTGAAGTAGCGCCCGCTAAAACAGAGCCAGAGATAACACGGTTATCGCCGTCTTCTAATTCGCCTGCAACTAAATCATCTAAAGCAGCACCCAGTTGAGTTTTCACTAAACGCGGGTTTTTAACACGCGGACCAGCAAGAGAAATCACACGGTCTGTGCTAATTTCACCAGTTAGGAATAAGTGACCAAAGGCAATAACGTCTTGGTAACCGATATGCCAAACTTGCTTGCTTACCGATACTGGATCTAAATGATGGATATGTGTGCCAACAAGGCCAGCCGGATGTACGCCACCAAACTCATGTACTTCTACTTGAGGAATTGATGAGCTAGGTACTTGGCTACCTGCTTGTTTACAAACAAATACCTTACCATCGGTCAGACGTGATACCACAGCTAAACCTGCTTCAAATGCTTGTACATTTTCAGCAATAATCACTGCAGGATCTGCAGCAAGAGGGTTAGTGTCGATAGCCGTCACAAAGATCGAACTAGGATTTGCATCCACAGCTGCTACTTTGCTGAATGGGCGAGCACGTAATGCTGTCCATTGACCTGACTGGATTAGTACTTCTTTGGCTTTTTCACGATCGAGACTCGAAAGTTGCTCAGTCGAGAAAGCGTCAAAGGTGATTTGCTCACTGCCGTTTATTTCAATAACGACAGATTGCAGCACACGTTTTGCACCACGATTAATTTCTTTTACTGTACCAGCAGCTGGAGCAGTAAATAATACACCTGGATTCTTTTTGTCTTCAAAAAGTACCTGGCCTTTTTTAACTTGGTCATCCACACGAACATGCATGGTTGGACGCATACCAATAAACTCTTCACCTAGCACAGCTACACGTTTGACGGTAGAACCATCATGAATAACTTGCTGAGGCGCGCCCTCTATGGGTAAGTCCAGACCTTTTTTTATGTTGATCATACGCACTTGCACTACATTAACGGAAAGAAACTGAAAAATCGTACCGACCACGTCGCTTTTCTTGATAACCCTAAGCCAAATTCAAGATAACGAAGAACCGCCTGTTTAAATTACAAAACAAGCAACGCAGTAAAATTCCTCACATATATTGCCCGAATTTTAACATCAATCAGGGTCACTATGCGAGTGTAATTATGAAATTTATACGACAGGAGCAGTTATTTAACCTATTAGCCGCATTTGAATAAAATTCAATATAGACCAAAGTGCTATTGCTTGCGAGGTGGGATGGAAATTAATCCGCTAAATAACGATAAAGTAAAATTTATCAATAAAAAAAGTCGCCATAGCGACTTTTCAAATAAACATGGCTGAATTAATCAATCATGTTAGCTATAGCGGCAACTGGATCGACATCTTGTTCATAATCAACAGCATCAATACCAAACCCAAATAAACGTAAAAACTCATTGTGGTAACCCACGTAATCAGTTAATTCGTCTATTGTTTCTGTGGTTACGCTGTCCCACACAGTTTGAATACGCGCTTGTACATCATCTTCCAGCTCTTTGTAGTTTTGGAATAAATGACCGCCGTCATCAAAGCGTGGTGAGTCTCCATAAAGGTTCTCAGTAAATAACGCGTGAATTTGCTCGATCGTGCCTTCATAGGTCCCATCCGCTTTCATTACTTTAAATAGCGCTGAAATATAAAGCGGCATAATAGGAATTGCAGAACTTGCTTGGGTGACCACTGCATTTAATGATGATACATAAGCTTCACCGTTTAATGCTTTAGTTGATTCTTTGATTGCTACGGTTGCGCGATCTAAATCTTCTTTCGCTTTACCAATAGTCGCGTGACCGTAAATTGGCCATGTTAGTTCTTTACCGATATAAGTATAAGCACTGGTTTTAAAGTTATCAGCTAGTACATCAGCCTCTTTTAATGCATCAATCCACATTTCCCAGTCTTCGCCGCCCATCACTTTAATAGTGTTATCAATATCATCTTGGTTTGCAGCTTCTACGGTAATAGCATCAATTTCACGTTTTGAGGTGTTTAAGTTTTTAGTCGTAACTGAGTTACCAATTGGCTTAAGCGTTGATGAGTAAACTTCGCCGGTATTTGGATCAGTTCGACGCGGCGATGCAAGGCTGTATATAACTAGGTCTACTTTGCCTAAATCCGCTTTAATTGTATCAATCGCTTTTTGTTTGATTTCGTTAGAGAACGCATCGCCATTAATATTTTTTGACCATAAACCTTCAGCGTCTGCGGCCGCTTGAAATGCAGCAGTATTATACCAACCTGCAGAACCGGTTTTACGCTCAGTACCTTCTTTTTCGAAGAAAACACCTAAAGTTTTAGCACCGCCACCAAATGCAGCAGTAATACGAGATGCAAGGCCATAGCCAGTTGAAGCACCGATAACTAATACATTTTTAGGGGCATTTTTTAATGCGCCTTGTTGTTTTACATAGTTAATTTGTTCTTGTACGTGCTCTGCACAACCTACTGGGTGGGCGTTAGTACAAATGAAACCGCGAATTTTAGGCTTAATGACCATTGATCATCCTATATTTATCTCAATAAAAATTAGCGCTAGTTTAAAGGCTAATTGTAAAAATACAGGTCTGATGAGTTTTGTGTACTCTCAGACCTTGCCGTTAATCTAATTTAGAGCCACCTAAACAAGTCGGTGAGTCAGCAACCTGACCACTTTGCTCTGTAAATTCATCAGGAGTAAAAGTATGGATAGCCAATGCATGAATATGATTCGCTAACTCATCTTTTAGCACTTCATTAATTTGACGATGGCGTTGCAATAAACGTTTACCGCTAAACTCTTCACTTACTACAATCACTTTAAAGTGTGAATCGCTACCACGACTATGCATATGGCTTTCGTTCACCACATTAAGGTGCTTACACGCAATCGCATCAGCTAACTTGCTTTCAATCTGTTGTTGCATTGACATAAAACACTCATATTTTACTGGTTATTTATGTGCTTACTATATCAAGGCCACTACTATAAAGGCCAACAAATATTCATTTTTGAAAAATTGTTCGAAAAGTTAAGTTGATTCGAGGGTGTGCCAAACGTGTTTGTTTAGGAAGCGCATGTAGATATTGTTGCTGGCTAAGTCCATTCATAACCAAGCAACTCCCGCTGTGTAACGTAAGCGAAGTGACTTCCTTGGTTACTTTATGTTTTATTTTAAATACTCGTTCAGCCCCTAATGAAATCGATACAATAATAGGCTCATGGCCAAGTTCTGCTTCATCATCGGCGTGCCAGCCCATGCAATCATTCCCATCACGGTATAAGTTAACCAATAAGGCATTAAATCCAACATCAAATTGTTTATTTAATCGTAGTCGCATGGCATCTAATACATCTGGCCATGGTTCAACATTTAATGTCGAACCAGAATAACCGTAACGCACACCAGCATCAGCAATAAAACATTGCATACGTGGAATGGGATTCGTTTTCCCAAACACGGTCGTTTTTGGTTGCTGCCAAGTCAGTGAGTCGCGTAAATAGTAGAATAAATCGAGACTTTTTTGCGCACTTAACGCTTTTGCTTGGTAGTAAAAGCCATTTGGTAACATATGGGGGTTGGCCTTTTGCCGTTGCATGTTAGAATTTACCTATCATTTGATTACTGATCACTAACTATTATGACCACGCAAGCACAGTTCGGCGATAAAACATTTACTCTTGAACGTTTTCCATTGGATCAAAAAAACCGTAGCTTACAAGCTTGGGATTCAGCAGACGAGTACCTAATTGACTATGTTACTGAACATTATCCTGATTGTCGCTCTTTGCTGATTTTAAATGATAGTTTTGGAGCCTTGTCTTGTTATTTTAGTAAACAACAATTAACGGTTTGTTCAGTAAACGATTCTTATATTAGCCACCAAGCGGCGGCTTACAACTTAGCAGAAAATAAAATACCAACCACCGCATTTAGCCAGCTAGATAGCTTATCGGCTTTGCCTGAACACGTTGATTTAGTTATCTTAAAAGTGCCACGCACATTGGGCTTCTTGCAATATCAATTATCTGAGCTCAGCGAAGTACTTGCACCTGGCACTCCGGTTATTGGCGCAGCAAAAACCAAAGATGTACATAATTCAACAATTAAAGCATTCGAGCAATTTATTGGTGAAACTAAAACTAGTTTAGCAGTGAAAAAATCTCGCCTAATTATTAGCCAAGCGGAAGGTGGTTATAAAGCTGCTGATTTTCCTGTTAATTGGCCTCTTGAAGGCACTGATTTTACCATTAGTAATCACGCCAATGTGTTCTCGCGGGATTCTCTGGACATTGGTGCACGGTTCTTTTTTGACTTTTTACCACAAACCAATAAAGCAAAAAGTATTATTGATCTAGGTTGCGGTAATGGTGTGGTGGGTTTGATGACACTCGCACGCTGCCCTAACGCTGAAGTTACCTTTGTGGACGAATCATATATGGCGGTTGAATCAGCACGATTAACTGTAGAGCTCAATATGGAAGATAAGTTTGAGCAATGCCGCTTTATTGAAAATGATTGCTTAACGGGCTTTGAACGTGAAAGTGTCGATGTAGTGTTATGTAATCCGCCTTTTCACCAAGCACAAGCCGTGACAGATCACATTGCATGGCAAATGTTTAAACAAGCCAAAGACACATTAAAAAATGGCGGAGAATTACGTATTATTGGTAACCGCCACCTGGACTACCATGACAAACTAAAACGTATGTTTGGCAATTGTGAATTACTTGGTTCAAATAAAAAGTTTGTAGTATTAAGTGCCACTAAAAATAATGGAATGCTATAGCTATGATGAAATATGTTTTACCTTGTTGTGCTTTATTATCACTGTCGGCTTGCAGTAGTCAGCCTAATCAATTGATCTTAAATCCGCTCTATCAAGGTGGCAAATTAAGCTCAATTAATCAAAGTTTAAGTACCAGTGTTATTGATCTTAGAGGTAACCCAGCAACATTAAAATTAATAACCTCAGACAAAACCCAAACAATTGCCAGCCAAGGCCTTACTGAATCAATTAAAAGTGCCCTTGATAGCGCTCTTAGCCGAAACGGTGCAAGCATTTCAAATCTTGCGACTACTCGTTTTGAAGTTGATATTCATACACTGCAAGCCGTAGTTACTGAAAAAATGATGTCGCATACCAGCAATGCAAAGATTGAATTAGGTGTGCGTGTTATTCGCAGCGATAGTAACTTCAGTAAAATTTACCGTGGTAATGCAAGCCTTGAAGGACCACTAGGTCACGATAGAGCAAAAATTGAAGGACAACTCAATAAGTTGACTGAGCAGTTAATTACCCGCATGGTATCAGACCCTGAATTACTCGCATTTTTAGAAGGTTAACCATGAAACGTCTATTTTTATTATTTATATTAGTGCAACTTAGCCAAACCGCAATGGCAGCGACCGAAGGACGCTTTGTGCAAAAAAACAATATGTTCCCACGAGTTGAAATAACTACCACAATGGGGAAAATCATAGTCGAGATGGATCGCTCAAAAGCCCCTATCACCGTCAATAATTTTTTAACTTATGTGATGGATGGCAGCTATAAAGGCACCGTATTTCATCGTGTTGAACGTGATGTAGAAAACGACCGAGACTTTGTCATTCAAGGCGGTGGCTACGATAAAGAATATGACGGGGTTTATGAAGGCGAACCTATCTTTAATGAAAGCGGTAACGGTTCAAAAAACGATATGTACAGTATCGCCATGGCCTATCAAGATCGTCAACCTCATTCTGGTACTCGTCAGTTTTTCTTTAACATGGACAATAACGACCACCTAAACCCAGGTAAAGACTGGGGCTTTGCCGTGTTCGGTATGGTAATGGAAGGCTACGAAACGCTTGATAAAATAATGCAAGTTGAAACGGGATTTAATGAAAAAATTGGTTATGACTTTGTACCAAAAACCCCGGTTGTTATTTTAAATATAACTGTATTAGAGCCAACCCCACTATAACAATAAAAATAGCGGCCAAACCGCTATTGCCAATGAAGGCGTTATGACTAAAAGCTTGTCGGTATCAGAATATTTTTCGTACTTTAAAGATAAACGACTTATAAATGTGTTTATTTTTGGTATGAGCAGCGGTTTTCCTTGGGTCCTCATAGGCTCCGTGATGTCTGCGTGGCTAAAAGATGAAGGCCTCAGTCGCAGCATGATTGGCTTATTTGGTATTGTATTTGGTGCTTACAGCATTAATTTTTTATGGTCACCCTTAGTCGATAGAATAAAGCTGCCGTTGCTATATAACTGGCTAGGCCAGCGCCGTAGTTGGATACTATTTTGCCAATGCTTTATTTTGCTGGGAGTTATTTTACTGGCAGGATTAGATATCACCGCGCATTTAGCCATCGCAGCTGCGTTGTGCTTATTAATTGCTATCGCCTCAGCGACTCAAGATATTGCTATTGATGCTTTTCGTATCGATACCCTCAGTGAAAACGAAAGCCACAAAGCAACCGCCGCAGCAGCAATGGCTACTTCTGGTTGGTGGAGCGGTTATGCTCTGCTAGGTGCTATTCCGTTTTATATGGCAGATATGCCAAGTATTGACTGGCCACAAGTGTATTACTTTTTAGCTATTGTGATGTTATTACTTATGAGTTGTGTATTTTGGGCAAAAGAACCTGAATCTAACCGCGAAGTTGTTCATGCTGAACTAGAACGTATTTATCGGCAAAAGCTGGCGCTTGGTAAGCAAACACAATTAACTAAAGTTGCAGCATGGTTGGCTGTTACTGTACTTGATCCTTTTAAAACATTCTTCGCTCGTAATGGCGTGAAGACTGCACTTGCGCTGCTCGCTTTTATCTTTTTATTTAAAATTGGTGAAGCATTTTTGGCCCGTATGTCGATTGTGTTTTATAAAGAAGTCGGCTTTTCAAACACTCAAATAGCAAACTATTCAAAGCTCGGCACGGGGCTTATCACCATTGTGTTCGCATTTTTAGGCAGTATTTTTAATCACAAGTACGGCATCGTTAAAGGTTTGTTTATTAGCGGTGTGGCAATGGCTGCTTCTAACTTAATGTTTTCTTGGATCGCTCTCGCAGGCCCGCAAGAACACTTGTACGCAATGGCAATTGTCGTCGATGGCTTTACTCAAGCATGGTCATTAGTTGCTATGGTAGCATTTATATCTATGCTATGTGATCGCGCTTTTAGCGCAACACATTATGCTTTATTAGCGTCATTGGGAAATTTAGGACGAACCTTACTTTCAAGTTACAGTGGTGTGGTGATTGATGATTGGTTAGGTGGGAATTGGTCGTTATTTTTTATTTTGACTGCCTTGATGGTAATACCATCACTGATATTTTTATATCTTATTCGGCATAAATTGTATGAGTTAGAAAATAGTTACCACGGTAGGAATTAACAAGGGAAAGAAATCATTTCACATCAATGAGAGCGCTTCCCTGCGCTTCCCTGCGCTTACAAAAAGAAACTAAATATTAGTCTTCTTTTAATAAGCCTAAACCTTCATACGGGTCGACTTCTAATGCATCACAATAACGTAAAAATTCAATTACGTCTAAACGGCGCTCTTGGTTTTCAATTTTGCCAATAAATGAATGTGGTGTACCAAGTACTTGAGCAAGGCTACGCATTGTGTGACCTTTCTCGTGACGCTTAGTTTTAAGCCACTTGGTTAGTTTTGAGTTTTCTTCAGAAGAAACTGTTTTACCCATCATAAAAAACATCTCCTACTAGATGATTTAAAGTTAATTAATTAAGAGTGAAATTTGCCCGTCTCGCTCTTGGATACATTATATACTATTCAGACTCATGTGAAATAACTAATTTCAGCCGAGTACCCATTTAAGGAATCAGCTATTATAGATGAGCAGCTTTATTGTTAAATTCACAACAAAACGCACGTTCTATAATTAGTTCCTTTTTAATGTAACAAATAATTAATTTAAATAAACCTTTTTTATGATTAATTATTTTTGACTTATAAATTAAATAGTTACATTATTAACTGTCCCTTTATTGTTAGGAGCAAGCGTTTATGTTCAGATTATTGTTTTTACTACCCATTATCCTCTGCTTAGTTTGGTACTTTTTTCTTAAATCAAATGGCGTACCGATCAAAAAAGGTAAGAAAGGCTTTATATATATTTTAGCGTTTTCTGCAATAGTGTTAGGTTTTTTTATTCTAATGCTCCAAGTCACTCACCCTACATAAATGAGTGACTTAAGCTAAAGTAAGCCAATTTGACGTTCACTTAGCATCTATAAACAAAAAATAAGCGCTAAAGTCAGCAAGGTTACAAAGCTCAGATCAGCAACAACAGCATCAGTTAATGAAATAATAGCTACGCAGTAATTTTAGATAAGAAGATTTTTTAGGTAATAAAAAAGCCGCTAGCTGCGGCTTTAATCAATTGCTTTAAACGCTGAAACTAGCGCCACACCCGCAGGTGGTAGTTGCATTGGGATTGGAAACAAAAAAGCGTGCGCCTTCAAGTCCTTCGGTGTAATCCACCTCACCATCAACTAAATATTGAATACTCATTGGGTCAACCACTAAGGTTACGCCATTTTTTACAATTTCTAAATCGCCTGGGTTTGCTTTTTCATCAAAAGTAAAACCATATTGGAAACCTGAACAACCTCCGCCTGTTACATAAACACGCAGTTTTAGATCTGGATTTTCTTCTTCGTCGATTAACTGTTTAACACGAACAGCAGCTGCATCGCTGAACTTAATGGGTAATTCTTCTGACATACCATAACCCTCTATACCTACATTGCTTTGATTATCTAATACCCGAGTGTTTTAATCAAGTATAGTAAACAACTACTAATTTCTTCTATAACTAGGTTGTCATCAGGAAAACCGATCCATCTTCAATAAGCTTGATCAAAAGTCACTTCTAGAGCTGACAATTTCACCTCGCATGTAATAGTGCTTTTTATCTAGCGCATCTGAATTTGTACTTTCATCATAATCAGTTACTGCAAAGCTCTCGACATCTGCATCATGGATGCGCTGAACACCATCAGACTGGCTATAATGATATACACCACTTTTATCCTTAATATAATTTCGCTCAATTTCCTCGAAAGAGTCAGGATCAAGCCCGTTTATTGCGCTGGTTTCATTTCCAGATAAATAATAAATATTACTTTTATCGCGAGCGAACTCATAGCTTGTAGTGAGTATTTCAAACGTCTGCAAGTCGGCCTCCGGTACAATAATATTTTCGCCATAAAAAATGTGGTTTTTATCTTTGGCATAACCGCTAAATAACGGTGTAAAAGAGTCGAAATCAACAGCTTTCAATATTTCATCATCATAGTAAACTGTATATTTCCCTTCTGTTTCTGAATAATTCCATTGTGGGAAGTTATCATCAAAATTTGAAAATGTTCGGGGATTTGCAGCTTCTATAATTTGATTTCTCAAGACCACTTGAGTGTCATTAAGCCAATATAATTTGTGACTGATTAATTGCCCTTTAATATTACGAGGGTCAACATCAGAAACCCGCTTCCCAAAATAATAAAAACTATGATTGTCGCTGGCATATAGTGACGTTGAATGTTCATTTTCATAGTCTTTGCTATCATAAGTAATGAAGCTATCAGGGTCTGCACCTGAAATCACTGTACCACTAAAATACACTGTATTATTAACAACAGCATAGCCACTATTTGGCACCCCTTTAATCATGTTAATAAACAAACTTGAATACCCAAAAACTACAAAAACAATGCAAACAACGACGGCACTTATTTTAGCTAATAAAAAACTGTTAATGCCTAAATAATTAATACCAAACAACCCAAATAAAATGAAGATGCCTACTGGGAAAAGCAAAAATAACATTACACTCAAAACTGCCGCTTTATTATCCACAGCTCCAGGAGCTGCAAGCATCATCGGTGACATCATCACCATTAAAGGCCAAGCCATTAATGCAAATGTAGTTATAATACTTAATAGTAGGTGCATAAAACCCTTCCAAAATTGAATATCCGTTTCTATGAGTTTGCAACTTACCCAAAGCCTTACTAAATATCAATTTGCTTTAAGTGAAATACCAGTAAAAATCTCAAGGACTTCCATTAACTATTTTGATAAACTGCCCGCTGAAATAGGTGGCGAGGAAATATGCATGTGGCTTGAAACGCTTAGGCGTCGCTTGGCAAAGCCAAAAACATCGGTGCAATTGTGCTTACTCGGCGTAAGTGCTGGACTCATTGCGGCGTTTTTGATCATTCTATTTCGCTTAACTATTCTATTTTTCCAAGGTTTGTTCCTTGAAAATCCTGACGATTTTACTACCTTACCGCCTCTTGAGCGGGTGTTAATGCCTATTATTGCTGCCTTCTTAATTGCGCTATTTGCTGCTTTGACTGGTTTTAAACATTATCGATTAGGTATTCCCTTTGTTATTCACCGTATTAAACGCCATTACGGGCAAATGCCGTTATACAACACGGTAAATCAATTTGTCGGTGGTGCACTGGCATTGATCAGTGGTTTCTCGGTTGGCCGTGAAGGGCCATCTGTACATATGGGCGCAACCGGTGCAAGTTTGCTGGCCGATAAATTACATTTGCCTCATAACGCCATGCGGACACTCAGCGGTTGCGGGGTTGCAGCTGGTATTGCCGCATCATTTAATACACCACTTGCAGCTGTTATTTTTGTGATGGAAGTGGTGCTTAGGGAATACAAAGTACATATATTTGTGCCAATAATGCTCGCTGCAGTCACTGGTGCACTGGCGACGCAGTTTGTATTTGGTGACGCATCAGAATTAGCACTGATCACAGTGACGGCATTAAGTGGCTGGCACTATCCATTTTTAATCCTGTTTGGTATGGCTTTGGGCGCGGTTGCTTATGCTTTTAACCAAAATCTAATGTTGATCATTCGTACCTTCAAACCTTTGAGTATGTTTCCACGTTTATTGCTGGCAGGTCTGATTGCTGGCGGCATTGCTTATATGGTGCCACAAGCGATGGGTTCTGGTATGAGTGCAATAACTTTGGCCGTAGAAAGCCCTGATGATGTGCAACTATTAACCACTATTTTAATTGCTAAATTACTGGCGACATTATTTGCAATTGGCTTGGGGATTCCCGGCGGGATCATTGGCCCAGTGATTGGTTTAGGCGTACTGATGGGCACTTTAATGGCCTTTTTTGCACAATTTATTAGTCCCGGCGTTGATATCTCTGGTACTTATAGCGTCTTAGGCATGGCAGGCTTATTAGCAGCCACCTTACATGCTCCACTGGCTGCTTTAACTACGGTAATGGAGTTAACCTCAAGTCCTGAAATAATCGTGCCGGCCATGTTAGTTATCTCAGCGGCATACGTCACCGCATTACAAGTATTTGGCAATCGGTCGATATTTTTACAGCAGCTCGACTTTCAAGGTTTAGCCTATCATGTCTCCCCTGCCACCGAAGCACTGCAAAAAGTCGGGGTAATGGACGAGATGGATGAAAACTTCAAACTACTCTATTCAGATGATAAAGAACAAATAGAAAGCACCTTAAATGCTGTTGATAGCCAAACCCCGTTAATTGTTTATGATCCTGAAAATGGTTATCGCCTTGCAGAATATGATTTAAGTTTAATGTCAGATCAAAATATTTCGATCAACTACATCAGCTTGCAAGGGATCAGCAGTCAAGCTACTTTGGCCGATGTGTTTGATGTATTAAAAGATAAGCGCAGCGGAGCTGTGTATATTTATAACTTACTCGATAATCAACAAATTATGGGAATAATGCGCTGGGATCAGATCCGCCACATTCTTACCATACGTAATAGCTTACTGTAACTAACAATAAGAGAACATTATGAGCGCGCTACTGATCTACAAAGCCTTACATGTATTTTTTATGATTGCCTGGTTTGCTGGCATATTTTACTTACCCCGCCTCTTTGTTTATCACGCTATGAGCGAAGAAAAGTCCTGTAACTCCATGCTCAAAGTGATGGAGCGACGGTTACTGTATTTTGTGACGCCATTTGCAGTACTAACGGCGGTGTTTGGCGTGCTGACAATTGTTGAATATGGCCGCGACTGGTTTAAATACAGCATGTGGATGCACTACAAATTAGTATTAGTGATCGTGCTATACATTTACCATGGCTATTGTTTTAAATTACTGGCGGATTTTAAACACGACCGTAATACTCGCAGCCACCGCTTTTATCGTATTTTTAACGAACTACCGGTATTAGTGCTATTAGTCATCGTATTTTTAGCTATAACTAAACCCAGCTTGTAAAATTTGCTATATAACCAAACCACTTCAAGATGCAGAAACTCGCTTCTTGAGGTGGTTTGGGTATAATATTGCGCGATTGCGTGCCCATCGAAGATGGTTAATCGCGCCCCTTTTGAATGTGATAGGAACAGCCCCCATGTTAAGTTTCCAAGGTGAAAATATTCTTTCTGTCAATCAGCTCGATCGCGACTGTATTGAACGTATTTTTGCAGTAGCCAAAAAAATGGAGCCGTATGCTAAAAAGCAAAAACGCACCAATGTATTAGAAGGCGCAATCTTAGCAAACTTATTCTTTGAGCCAAGTACCCGTACCCGCGTAAGCTTTGGTACAGCCTTTAATTTATTAGGTGGTTTGGTTCGTGAAACAACGGGGATGCAAAGCTCTGCATTAGCCAAAGGCGAGTCTTTATACGATACCGCGCGCGTTATTTCAGCTTACGCCGATGCGGTCGCTATGCGCCATCCTGATGCAGGCTCAGTGGCTGAATTTGCTACTGGCTGCTCAGTGCCAGTGATCAATGGTGGCGATGGCCCTAACGAGCATCCAACTCAAGCATTACTTGATTTATTGACAATTGAGCGTGAACTACATCGCTTCGATCAAAAAATAGATGGTATGCATATCGCCCTTGTTGGTGATTTAAAATACGGCCGTACCGTGCATTCATTATCAAAATTATTATGTCATTATAAAGATATAAAATTTTCGATGGTGGCACCTGATGGCTTACAAATGCCTAGCTATATTCTTGATGCCGTCGATAATGCGGGCCATAAAATTGAAATCGTCGATAAAATGGAAGGTAACTTAGCCGCCGATATCGTCTATCAAACCCGTATCCAAGAAGAACGCTTCCCATCGCAAGAAGAAGCCAATAAATACCGTGGTGGTTTTAGAATTAGCCAATCAATTTATAACACCCACTGCAAACCAAACTCCGTGTTAATGCACCCATTACCACGCGATAGTCGTATAGAAGCAAATGAGCTTGATAACGATTTAAACCTTAATGACAATTTAGCTATTTTCCGCCAAGTACAAAATGGCGTGTTAATTCGCATGGCGCTGTTTGCATTGACACTCGATGTTGCCGATAAAGTAGAGCAATACGAAGTTGCTGTGCCTTGGTTTAGCCGTAAACGCGATAGTTAATTTTAACGTGACAACTAATAGGATTTTTTATGACAATTAGCCAAGATTTATTTGCCCGCGCACAACAATCAATTCCCGGTGGCGTTAACTCTCCAGTACGTGCATTTAATGGCGTTGGCGGCACACCGCTATTTATTACCAAAGCCCAAGGCCCATTTACATTTGATGCTGACGGCAACCGTTATATTGATTATGTTGGCTCATGGGGCCCGATGATCATGGGTCATAATCACCCAGCTATCAAACAAGCAGTGCTTGATGCGGTAGAAAATGGCCTAAGTTACGGTGCGCCAACAGAAGCTGAAATTCTAATGGCTGAAAAAGTAAAAGAGCTAGTACCATCAATCGAAAAAGTTCGTATGGTAAGTTCTGGCACAGAAGCGACCATGAGTGCAATTCGCCTTGCTCGCGGCTTTACTGGCCGCGATAAAATTTTAAAGTTTGAAGGCTGTTACCACGGACATGCTGATTCATTATTAGTGAAAGCTGGCTCTGGCGCATTGACTATGGGCGTACCAAACTCGCCAGGTATCCCTGAAGATTTTGCCAAGCATACATTAACTGTTTCGTTTAATAACCTTGATGAAGTAAAAGCTATTTTTGCCAAATACGCTGACGAAATCGCCTGTATTATCGTAGAGCCAGTTGCTGGTAACATGAACTGTATTCCACCAGTACCGGGCTTTTTAGAAGGCCTGCGTGCAGTATGTGATGAATATAAATCAGTGCTTATTTTTGATGAAGTAATGACCGGCTTTCGCGTAGCCCTAGGTGGTGCACAAGCCTATTACAACATCATTCCAGACTTAACCTGTTTAGGTAAAGTGATTGGCGGCGGCATGCCAGTAGGCGCGTTCGGCGGTAAAACTGAGATCATGGATTACATCGCTCCTGTTGGCCCAGTTTACCAAGCAGGCACTTTATCAGGTAACCCAATTGCTATGGCTGCGGGTCTAAAATCGCTTGAGTTACTGTGCGTTGAAGGACTACATGCTGATCTTGAAGCAAAAAGTAAAGCAATCTGTGAAGGTTTTGAAGCCGCAGCAAAAGCTGCAGGCATCGCCCTAACAACTAACTATGCCGGTGGTATGTATGGTTTCTTCTTTACTGAACAAGAGAAAGTAACCACTTACCAACAAGCAACTCAGTGCGATTTAGAACGCTTTAAAAAGTTCTTTCACTTGATGCTTGAAGAAGGCGTGTATTTAGCACCATCAGCATTTGAAGCTGGTTTTGTTTGCTCTGAACACTCTGAGCAAGAAATTGCCGATACAATTGCAGCAGCAAAAAGAGCTTTTGCTAAGCTTTAAACTATTAAACATAGAAAAGCCCGCAAGGGCTTTTTTTATGTCTAAAATAAACACCTGCTCCAGTAATTACTTTACTGACAGCTTGACCTAAGTTCATAATATGCGATCAAGTGTTTAAAAATGGCATACCCCATGAAATAAATACTATCTTAAAAAGTGCAGAGTAACATATGAGAAATATTACAAACCAAAGACAAGTATTGCATAGCTTTTAAAGTAACAGTCTGGATCTATACTTGAAGCGAAAAGTGATTTAAAAGAAGTAAATCTCTTTGCAGAACAAGCATAAAACTCAGCGCAATCAATATTAATTAATGTCAAACAGCTCCAAGAAATGTCAGAAACATTCACCAAAACAATGAACTATTTAAAATCATAGCAAGATAATAGCTGCGAAAGTTATTGCTGCTTCATTCCCGTTGCTGATGCAGCAGACGTTCTTAAAAGTTCATCTGCTCGCTCTTTTTCTCTTTTTCGTTGCGCTGCAGTAGTGCAGCGTTTTCTTTTAAGCTTTGAACCTGCGATAGCTTCCATATCACACTTGTAACTGTTCGTACTTGCTATTTCTTGCTCTTTCGCACTTTGGCTATCTGCCTTATTTGGTGTGCTACCACAAGCTGCAATTAACGCTACTAAGATAAGTAAAATACTCGTTTTCATCTTTTTTCCCTAAAAGTTTTATTCCTACACGGTGTAGGTTTAAGGAACATATCTTTAAAGCGTAAACTAGTCAATACTCAATTTTGCAGTGCTAGTAGAATCAAATTAGTTTTAACACCTGCTTTGTTATGTATTTAAAACAACCTAAATATCGTAATCAAGAGCAGCTTAGTTACAGCTTGGCCTTGGCTCAAATTCACTGGCTCTAAGTGGCAGTTGAATTACTTTACCGCAGCCCGGTGGCGCTTGCTTACCCGTTAATTCATTAATAAAAGCCCAGCGAATTGAAGGCGGACGAGTATCTGCTATTGCCTCAGGGTTGAGCGGCTTAAGATAACGAATATACGTTTCTAATGCACCAACACTGCCCGTTAAGCCTGTACTTTTATTATCATCACGACCAAGCCAAGCAACGGTTACTGTATTTTGATCAAACCCTGCATACCAACTATCACGTAGATCATTACTGGTGCCCGTTTTACCAGCCAGCTGAATTGATGGGAAATGGGCATTTAAACGTTTAGCAGTGCCATCTTTAGTGACTCGCTTCATCGCGTATTTAGTCATATAAACAGCGGCTTTATCAAAACGCGGTTCAGAACTAACTTGGTGCTGATAAAGCACCCGCCCAACAGAGTCGGTTAATGCCGAAATAGATGTTAATTGACGGTATTCGCCATCAGCCGCCAACGTGGTATAAAGCTGTGCGACTTCAAAGCTCGACATTTCAACGGCACCAAGCAGTAATGATGGATAATGTGATATTTGCTCTTTAGCGCCGAGTTTATTAAGTGTATTCGCGACTTTATCAACCCCGACATCAAGTCCCAAGTTGACCGCAGGAATATTGATACTTTGACTAAACGCTTTATATAGTGGCAGCATACCGCGATATTGATGATCAAAATTCTCTGGTTGCCATACTTTGCCTTGCTCATTAGTCACTTGTACTGGCGAGTCATCTAACAAAGTAGCTAAGTTATAATGCGGTAAACCCAAAGCTGTCAAATACACAGCCGGTTTAACTAACGAGCCTATGTTGCGCTTAGTATCAAGTACGCGGTTAAAACCTAAAAAGCGCGGATCGCGTCCCGCAACTAAAGCAGATATACCGCCTTTCTCTACATTCACTGAGATCATCGCCGCTTCAAGCTGCTCTGTCGTGGCGCGTTTTTCAAGGTAAGGTAGGCTTTTTTCAATTGCCTCTTCCATTGCCGCTTGTTTTTGGAGATCAAAATAAGTGAATACACGCACGCCCGCATCGAGTACTTCTTGGTCCGGTAGTAATTTTTTCAGCTCACGATCCACCAGCTCTAAATAACCAGGATACGATTTAGGCAAGCTGTCTTTCATAGGTGCAATATCAATTGGCCGCTTTAATGCAGCACGGTATTCGCGGGTATCAATTAATTTATTATCAACCATCAAACGTAGCACTAAATCACGACGTTCCATAGTGCGTTCAGGATAACGGCGTGGATTATAATATGAAGGGCCTTTCACCATCGCAACGAGTAGTGCAATTTGATCGAATTCAAGCTCATCAACAGGCTTAGAGAAGTAAAACTCAGAAGCTAAGCCCATGCCATGCACACCTTGGTTATACGATTGACCAAGGTATACTTCGTTTAGATAAGCTTCTAAAATTTGATCTTTTGAATAGCGATAATCTAAAATTAACGCGATCAACGCTTCGTTAAATTTACGGACCAGCGTACGATCACGGGTTAAATAAATATTTTTTGCCAGCTGCTGGGTTAACGTACTACCGCCTTGAACTGTACGCCCTGCTTTAATATTGCTGTATAAAGCCCGCATAATCGAAAACACGGATACACCGTGGTGCTGATAAAAGTTCTGATCTTCAACCACTAATAATGTATCTGTAAGCATCGGCGGGAATTTATCCAACGGCACAAACTCTCGATCTTGTTTTGAATCATTGCCTATGCGCGCAATTTGTACTGGCTCTAATCGAGCATTGTTTAAACGCCTGCCAAACTTATCTTTAATACTCGCGAGTTTTTGTCCTGCAAAGCGTAACTCAATAACCTGTGCTTGCTCTAAGCCATCATAAAATTCAAATTCACGACGGAAGATTTTAATACTATCGCCCGCCTTTACATACTGACCGGTACGACTTAACTGATTGACTGATGAATAGTTTAGCCTATCCAGTTCCCACACAACTTCTTGACTAGATAAGAATTGTCCAGGGTAAAAACCCATTGCTCGTGCATAAACTTGTGCTGGTAATTGCCATTTATTGCCTTCAAATTGACGCGTAATTTTGGCGTCCAGATAAATTAAATATAAGCCCATCGCAACAATGCCAGCTAAGCTTAGTTTCCAAAAAATAGACCAGACTTTGCGACCAATTCCACGTTTTTTTATATTCGCTGCAGACGTATTTTTAGTCGAAGTTTTTTTCACCGACTTAGACGCTGTGCTTGGTGCTTTCTTTGCCGGGCGTTTTGATGGAGTTTTAGTGGAGCGGGAGTCTTTTTTATCAGCCATTGACGTTGCTATTTATTTCCAGAGTTTAATTTACAGGTGCGAGCTTAGCATATAGCTATATACCCAAGCCACCTCAAGATGCAGAATTCAGCGTTTCACAGGGGCTTAATATCAAGGCGTTACTTTGCAAGAATGGTAATCCCTTCTAAGAAGTAACAACGCTGAGAGTAAGTTCCTGTGAAACGCCCAAGGGGTTGGTTTAAATGCGATTTATACTGCGTTATTGATTTTAGCAATAGAACCACTATTACTTGCAATCAATGCCTTACCTAAATCGCTTTTAATTCCAACTGAAACTCGCTTCTTTAGGTGGTTTGGGTATATTACACCTGCAAAATTAACCTTGACTGAAACTACTTGCCCCGAACTTTGGGCATTAAATTTTTTAACCTCAGTTGCGGTGGCTTCATTTTAGCGTGTACACAACCACAATGAGTGGATCATTGCCGGTATAAAAAATATAAAGCACAAGACAATATTAATAATCAAATCTTTACCCACACCCGCTTTCAAAAACACAGCAACAGGTGGTAAAAATATAGACAAAATAATCAGTAATAGTTTGTTATCCATGCTTAACCTTATTTGTAGTTGGAGTGATTTTAAGCATAGTTACTTATTGTGATTTTTGCTGTTTTAATAAACTTTAATTAAAAAAATTTAGCCTCTGCGTATATACAAAAAAAGCCCTAATCTAAATTAGGGCTTTGCTTTGAACACACAATGATTTTAAAACTTTTTACTTTTACTTAGTTACTGCGTACCGAAACAAACTCAGGGTAAGCATCAATGCCACAATCGTGTTGATCCATACCGTTTAATTCTTCTTCCTCTGTTACCCGGATCCCCATGGTTTTCTTCAGTATTGTCCACACAATAAGTGAAGCAATAAATACAAAACCTAAGATACATACTAAGCCAATTAACTGGTTAACTAGGGTTGCATCAGTATTTGATACTGGCACTAAGATAATACCCAAGATACCGCACACACCGTGCACTGAGATAGCACCTACAGGGTCATCAATTTTAACTTTGTCTAGTGCTACAATGCTGAACACCACTAATGAACCACCTAAAATACCCAGTAAACAAGCAAGTAAAGGCGACGGTGATAATGGATCTGCGGTGATAACAACCAAGCCAGCAAGCGCACCATTAAGTACCATAGTTAAATCTGCTTTACCCCATAACACTTTACAAACAAACAGTGAAGCAATGGCACCGGTTGCCGCAGCAGCGTTAGTATTTAATAATATTTTACCAACTGCAGTCGCGTTTTCAGCATCAGAGATAAGTAGTTGTGAACCACCATTAAAGCCAAACCAACCCATCCATAAAATAAATGTACCTAATGTAGCCAATGGTAAGTTAGAGCCTGGAATTGGATAAATTTCACCATTTTTACCATATTTACCTTTGCGAGCGCCGAGCATTAATACACCGGCAAGTGCTGCAGCAGCACCTGTGCCGTGAACAATGGCTGAGCCTGCAAAATCAACAAAACCCATTTCAGATAAGAAACCGCCACCCCATGTCCAGTAACCTTCAACTGGGTAGATAAAACCAGTTAACACTACCGCAAAGGCTAGAAAAGCCCACAACTTCATGCGTTCAGCAACCGCACCCGATACAATCGACATAGCGGTTGCAACAAATACGACTTGAAAGAAAAAGTCAGATTCTAAAGAATGATTAGCATCAGCGGCTTGGGTGCCAATAAGCCCACCTAGAGATGGAATTAAGCCACCTTCAGCGTTGTCTACATACATAATGTTGTAGCCAACTAGTAAGAACATGGTACATGCGATGGCATAGAGCGCCACGTTCTTAGTTAAAATTTCAGTGGTATTTTTTGAACGCACTAAGCCCGCTTCGAGCATGGCAAAACCTGCTGCCATCCACATTACTAAAATACCCGACATTAAAAAATAAAATGTATCTAACGAAAACTTGAGTTCTACGATCGTGTTTTCCATAAAGCCCCCTTAAATTGCTTCTTCATCTAATTCACCCGTACGGATACGGACAATTTGATCTAAGTCGTAAACGAAAATTTTGCCGTCGCCAATTTTGCCTGTTGCTGCAATTTTGGTAATGGTCTCAACGACCCGTTGACAATTTTCGGTACGAGTAGCAATTTCCAGTTTAATTTTAGGAATAAAATCAACTTGATATTCAGCTCCACGGTACAACTCTGTATGACCGCGTTGACGACCAAAACCTTTGACGTCAACAACCGTCATCCCCTCAATGCCTAAATCAGCTAGCGCTTCTCGCACATCATCTAATTTGAATGGCTTTATTATTGCACTAATCATTTTCATAGTGGCCCCCTTCGGACGCTTATTGTTATCCTGTTTGCTAAGACAATCCAACCTTTGTGCCACTATTTTTAACGTTTTAAAAACAACAAATTACATAATAAAAACAAATTACCCGCATAAAAAATGCACCATATAGGTGCATTTTTTTAACATCTTAACTGTACTGGTGCAGCAATCTAGTTTTGTCTGACGACACAGTCTCTACTTTGTTCTTTAGCTTGATACAAAGCTTTATCAGCTAAGCGCATGGCACTTGTTAACGTAACATTTTGAAATTTTGTTAAACCAATACTCACCGTAATTGTAAATGCATCACCATTGATCACAAAATCATACTCAGACAACCGCACTCTAAACGCTTCAAGTAACTGGTAAGCTTGATCTAAATCTACATCAGTTAATACAATGGCAAACTCTTCCCCCCCCACGCGTGCAACGGTAAAATCTTTAAACGAACTACGTAATAAAGACGCCACTTGCTTTAATGCCTGATCTCCAGCTTCATGGCCAAATTTATCATTGATTGCTTTGAAAAAATCAATATCAAGTAATGCTAAACTATTGTTACGCGAGGTTTCTTTTAGCCGTTTTTCAGCAAATTGATAAAAATAACGGCGATTATAAAGGTTGGTTAAATCATCGCGAAAGGCACTTTCTTTAATATCTGCGATCAGTGACAGCTGCTCCATAGTCTGTAATACACGACAATGAAACTCTTCATTCATAAAGGGTTTGGTTAAAAAATCATTCGCGCCGAATTTAATAAACCGTGCTGATAAACCATGCTTACCCGCACCTGATAAGCCAATAATCGCTAAATCATCACGACCACGAAAATTTCGCACCGCTTTAACAAGCTCAAAACCATCCATTGTCGGCATCGCATAATCAGTTAGTAATAATTTAATCTCTGGATCATTTTTCAGTATTTTTAAAGCTTGCTCACCATCATGCGCATCTTGTACATCAAATAGCTGTTTTTCGAGCATTTGTTTCATTAATGAACGGCTTAAACGAGAATCATCAGCAATTAAGGCTTTGCAACCTTGGTTACGTAATAGCTGAGCGACTAATTTAACCGCATAATGATAAGAATCACGATTATCTTTTATTACATAATCGACTACCCCAAGCTCTAATATTTGCTGGCGTTTATATTCATCAATGGTAGATGTTAGTACTACGGTAGGGATCATTTGGTCTAAAGTATATTTAACAACTTCGCCATTCATCGCATCAGGCAGGGTTAAATCGACCAAAGCAAGCGTATACTGATGTTTTGCAATGAACTCTTTGGTCTCGGCAAGTGACCAAGCAAAATCGACAGCAACATCAAGATAATGAGCTGATAAGTGCCGCAAAACCTGCTGGACCACTTTACTATCTTCAACAACTAAAACTCTTTGCATATATCTTCTCTACACTTCAGGTGGACATTGCGAGGGTAAACTTTTTACGAGTAAAAACTAAAAGTCATAATAAGCAGTAATATACTTTATTATCAGCTTGAGCAAAATATATTGCTGAATATATACGCATAAAATAGAGTATTTACGTTACTGATAATATTTATGTCTAATGCTCACCGATTAATATCGTCGTCTAGTCTCATTCCCTTTGTTATTTACAAAAAAATTATCTTTAATAGGTTAACTATTGTTTAAAGGATCCACCATGAAGCTTATCAGTATCATTAGTGTCTCTGTGGCCATACTTACTTTGAGTGTAAGCACAGCCAGTTATGCAGAAAATCAACGTCGTATCGATGTCGATAGTAAAGTTGTCACCGAACATAAAGCGCGCATCAATGGCGAGCGTTTTTCATATACCGCAACCACAGGCACACAACCGGTATGGGATGACAAAGGCGATGCCGTTGCAACATTGCAATACACTTATTATGAACGCGATAAAGTTGACGATCGCACTAAACGCCCATTGTTAATTTCGTTTAATGGCGGACCTGGCTCTGCATCTGTATGGATGCACTTAGCCTATACTGGACCACGGGTATTAAAAATTGATGACGAAGGCTACCCTATTCAACCGTATGGTGTGAAAGACAACCCATACTCAGTGCTTGATGTTGCTGATATTGTTTACGTTAACCCAGTAAACACTGGCTACTCGCGTATTCTTGAAAACGATAAGGGTGAATTACCAAGTAAAGAAGCGCAAAAAAGCATGTTTTTTGGTGTCAATGCCGACATTAAATACCTAGCAGAATGGTTAAACACCTTTGTAAATCGCACTGAGCGCTGGCGCTCACCTAAATTTTTAATTGGTGAGAGCTACGGCACAACCCGCGTATCAGGGCTTGCCCATGAATTACAAAACAGTCAATGGATGTATATCAATGGTGTTGTGCTGGTTTCACCAACAGACATTGGTATTAAACGCGACGGTCCAATAAAAGCGGCTAACCGTCTACCTTACTTTGCTGCAACGGCGTGGTATCACAAAGCTTTAAGCCCAGCATTGCAAGCTAAAGATTTAGATGAATTACTGCCAGAAGTTGAAGACTTTACCGTTAACAAGCTAATTCCTGCACTTGCTAAAGGTGGCTTTATTAATGATGAAGAAAAACGCGCTATCATTAAACAAATGGCACTGTATGCCGGTGTATCTGAAAAGTTTGTTGCGCAAAACAACCTTGATATTCCTACCAACTTCTTTTGGAAAGAACTACTACGTGAGCGCGGTCAAACGTTAGGCCGTTTAGATTCGCGCTATTTAGGCATGGACAAGCGTGACGCTGGCGAATCTCCAGACTACTGGGCTGAGCTAACATCATGGTTGCATTCATTTACACCAGCCATTAATCACTACTTGCGTGAAGAGCTTAACTATAAAACTGACGTAAAATATAACCTGTTTGGTAATGTACACCCGTGGGATCGCAGCAATAATAATACCGGTGAAAATCTGCGTTTAGCAATGGCGCAAAACCCATACCTCAATGTGATGATCCAATCAGGCTACTATGATGGTGCCACTAACTACTTTGATGCTAAATACACTTTATGGCAACTAGATCCAAGTAGTAAAATGCGTGATCGCCTAAGCTTTAAAGGCTACCGCAGTGGCCACATGATGTATTTACGCCATGCAGATTTAGAAACATCAAATAACGATTTACGTGATTTTATTTTACAGTCACTACCAAAAGAAGGTGAAGCTGCGAAGTATTAAACAGCGCTTAAAACCACAGGATTAAAAAAGCCCGTTTTTACGGGCTTTTGTTTATCGATAATTCGGATATACTCAAACTATTGATTTTACGTTTTTGGAAAACACAGATGACTGAAAACTTCCGTGTTATGTATGCAGGTCTAGCTCAAGATATTGAGCGATCGAATGCGATTAAACAACTGGCTGTAAAGCTCAAAGCCCCTGAAAGTAAAGTAGCTGCATTTTTTGAAAACAACCCCCTATTTGCCCCTTGTGAAAAAGAAAAAGCACTCAAGCAAGCAAAGCTACTTGCCAGCGTAGGCATCAAAAGTAAACTGCAACCAATAAACAATGCACCAGCGGTAAGTAGCAGCGATGCAACCAGCCAGCGAGATGAGCGTATTTTTAACGCCCTTGATTACATCACCAGTAGTTTAATTCGCATCGAAGAAAAGCTCGACGATCTAGAGCAACGCTTACCAGCCACCACCCAACAACCAGATCCTGATGAAGGCGACGAGTGGCAAACTGACGACCTATTGCTAGATGAAGAGCTGACAACGCCGATCAAAAAACGCAGTAACATGCTGCTGTATTCACTTATAGCTATGGTTGTTGTCTTGCTTGTAGTACTGGGATTGTCGTTTGCATTCCCTGATTTATTCAGTTTTATGGATAATTAACAGATAAAGCAAAAATAAATATGAGCGAAAAAAGAGCACTGATCCGCCAAAAAATCCGTAAAGCACGTAATTCACTGTCAAAATTTGAGCAAGAAATTGCCGCAGAATCGCTTAAAGTGAATTTTACTCAACACTTAAAACAGCAAAAAACTATTAAAAACGCCCATATTGGCATTTATTTTAGCAATGACGCAGAGCTAGATACCTCATTGTTAATAAAAGACCTTTGGACTAAAAACCACACCCTTTACCTACCCGTTATTCACCCATTTAACGGCACTACTTTATACTTTCAGCGCTATGAAGAAAATTCACCCATGAGGGCAAATCGCTATGGTATCTTGGAGCCTAAGTTAAATTGTAGTCAGATATGCCCACTTGCTGAGCTTGATTATCTGCTAATGCCATTAGTTGCATTTGATGATAACGGTAACCGGTTAGGGATGGGGGGTGGCTTTTATGATAAAACTTTGGCGCGCTACGAAAAAGAAAACTGGCATAAACCACAACTGATTGGCCTTGCACATCAATGCCAACATGTTCCAAGTTTACCGGTTGAATCGTGGGATGTACCATTAAATTACATAATCACACCACAGAAAATCTACCATTGGTAAGCAATTTATTTATATACTAATGGCAATCCCTCTCACCTATTGAGCACATAATCATGACACAAGATGAATTAAAAAAAGCAGCTGCTTGGGCTGCACTCGAATTTGTAAAAAAAGACACCATTGTGGGTGTTGGCACAGGCTCAACTGTAAACCATTTTATTGATGCATTAGGCTCAGTAAAAGACACCATACGCGGTGTGGTATCAAGTTCTGACGCTTCAACCGAAAAACTAAAAGCACTCGGTCTTGAAGTATTTGAACTCAATGATGTTGATGCCCTTGACGTGTACGTTGATGGCGCAGATGAAATAAATGCGCTGAACGAAATGATCAAAGGCGGTGGCGCAGCACTAACCCGCGAAAAAATAGTCGCAGCTGTAGCAAAACAATTTGTATGTATTGTTGATGAAACAAAAATAGTGGACACCTTGGGTGAATTTCCACTGCCGGTAGAAGTTATTCCAATGGCACGCAGTTATGTTGCTCGTGAATTGCTTAAACTAGGCGGCGATCCAGTTTATCGCCATGGCGTGGTAACAGATAATGGTAACGTTATTTTAGACGTACATAACTTGTCGATCAGCCAAGCAAAAGATTTAGAGCTGACAATTAACCAAATTGTTGGCGTAGTAACCAACGGCTTATTTGCCCACCGTGGCGCAGATAAAGTGATTATCGGTACCAAAAATGGGCCGCAAATTAGATAAATAGGATGAGGATATGAGTAAGGTATCGTTAGCAAAAGACAAAATTAAAATTCTTTTGCTTGAAGGTGTACATCAAAGCGCTGTAGAAACGCTAAAACGTAACGGCTACAGCAATATCGATTATGTAAAAACCTCATTGCCTGAGGACGAACTAATTGAGCGCATTAAAGATGTGCATTTTGTAGGCCTTCGTTCTCGTACTCATATTTCTGAAGCTGTACTTGAAGCGGCAGAAAAACTGGTTGCCGTTGGTTGTTTTTGTATCGGCACTAACCAAGTTGATTTAAGTGCCGCACGCAAGCGCGGTATTGCAGTATTCAACGCACCGTTTTCTAATACCCGCTCTGTTGCTGAGTTAGTACTTGGTGAAATTTTACTATTGTTCCGTGGTATTCCAGAGCGTAATGCCATTGCTCACCGTGGCGGCTGGTTAAAAACCGCCAATGGCTCATTTGAAGCCCGTGGTAAAACTCTAGGTATTATTGGTTATGGCCACATTGGTACGCAGCTAGGTATCATGGCTGAAAATATCGGTATGAACGTTGAGTTTTACGATATTGAAGACAAGCTAACCCTAGGTAATGCCACACAAGTACATAACCTAACGCAGCTACTGCAACGCGCTGATGTTATTAGCTTACACGTACCTGAAACACCGCAGACTAAAAACCTGATTGGTAGCGCGGAAATTTCAGTGATGAAGCAAGGTTCAATTTTGATCAACGCCTCACGCGGCACTGTAGTTGATATTGACGCCCTAGCAGAAGCACTTCGTGATAAAAAAATCAGCGGCGCTGCCATCGACGTATTCCCAGTTGAGCCAAAATCAAACGATGAAGAATTTGTATCGCCACTACGCGAATTCGACAACGTAATTTTAACACCACACATTGGTGGTTCAACTCAAGAAGCGCAAGAAAACATTGGTATAGAAGTAGCGGGTAAACTAGCAAAATACTCAGATAACGGCTCAACTATTACTGCTGTTAATTTCCCTGAAGTATCACTGCCAGAGCTTGCTAACCGTAGCCGTTTATTACACGTACACCACAACCGCCCAGGTGTGTTAACCCAAATTAACCAAGCGTTTGCCCAGCACGGCATCAACATCGCCGCGCAATACTTGCAAACAGACGAAGCGATTGGTTACGTAGTAATAGACGTAGATACCGACCACTCTGAAATAGCACTAAAAGAACTAAGTGCAGTAGAAGGTACGATCAGAGCACGTATTCTTCACTAACAGCTGTCAGCTGTCAGCTGGTCAAAAAATAAAAGCCGTGCTTGTTAAATCAAGCACGGCTTTTATTTGGATGAAGAATACTACGTTTTTTCAACCTTAGCCGATGAAATATTGCCAGTTTTATTGTCTATATTGAACAAGTTCCACTGCGGATACATCTTGCTGTATTTGCTTTAACGGCTCGCTCTTAAGTATATATTTCAACAACTCTGTCAAAAACTTCTCTATTACTAAATGCCTCAATGGAGGCGTTAGCGAGGGTTTTCCTCTACCAAAACCTTATTTAGAAACGACGCAAGTACGCTGCGCATTTCGTCTACCCAAGGGTGAAATAGCCAAAAGGTGTGCGGAGTATCGGGTATGGTATGTACTTGTTGATGGACGTTGTTTTTAATTAGCTGCGCTACAAAAGCATCTCTGCCAACATGAAAACGGTCATGGGAAGAGTTAATAAATAACGTTGCTGGAGTATGTTTACTTAAATATTCTACCGGCGAAACCGCATGCCAACGTTTTGGCTCTTGTGCATAACGCCCACCTAACCAAAGCGCTGCATAAGAAATCTTTCCAGGTTTATCTTCAAACATCCTAGCCGCTGTTGAGGTTAAATCAGCCACGCCGTCAATGTTCACGATTGCTTGCACTGCTTCGTAAGGCGATTTTGTATCGTGATTGGTACTCATGGCCCCGAATAACGTGGCCATATGAGCACCAGAAGACGCCCCTAACACCGCGATTTTTTTGGTATCTATCATATATAATTTATGATGTTGTTTTAGCCACTTAATCGCATCGTTGATATCTGCCGTAAGCTACTTGCTTAACAGCCACATCGACAGACGAAGTAAACGAATTTGTTTATTGATTTAGAATTGACCCTCACTGTATAAAAACGGTCAAAAAAATACTAGTGCCTATTGACAGAGTTTAGGCTCATATGTGTTATATGCCAAGTTCAGATATTTTCCTCAGTAAAGCAGAGTCTATTTCAGTGAGGATACTACGATGCTCATCATCTATGAATAAGGCATAAGGTTCTCTTTCGCCATCACTATTTTGCTTAGGAAGGGCAATAGCTTTCGAGTTAACATCTGGATTTATTACACTTGGCTTTGTGTAATACATGTTTGGGATAGAAATATCCATCATGAGTGGGAGATCATCTCTTCGTGGTGCATCAATACTTCTGTGGGCAGAGTACTTCATTCGGAAAGGAATCACCCTCTTTAATGCAGGAACCTCAGAATCTTGAGCAGCAATAAAATCTGATTTTAAGAAATAATAGATTTGGCCTATTCGGTTTAGGTAGGCAACAACCTCATGAAACCAATGAATATCGTCATCCTCTGATAGCAGATGCATGTAATTTTTAAAATGATAATCAAGCCCTTGCATAATGTACTTAACACCATGCACCTGCTGATAGTAAACCTCATGCTCTCTGAGAATTGCTATTTTATCAAGAATGCGGTTTAGCATAATTCTCCTTATTGGCATATAACGCCCCGATAAGCCGACGAAATGAGCACAGCGAGTTGAGGTCGGATTGATTGGTTTGTTAGCAGCCAACTGCATATTTAAACCTTATCGATTTTTATAATGTTATTTGAACTGCTTGGTATGAATGCAATAACAACACAACGACCATTTTTTATAAAGCTATCGTGTTGCCTATTAGCAAAAAAATACTTCTCAGTGCCATAATCATTGTACTTAAACGCAATACCTGAAATAGAAAATGACTCTGAACGGCTATTACTTTGGTTGACTTCATAATTAGCAATACAACCCTTAATTTTTTGAACTTCATTATTTTCTACAGCGAGTTTAACAGTATATAAATCGATGTAATTGAGAGAAGTGGATATTAATCCAAACGCAAATACCAGAGAAATAAATAGGAAGATGTATTTGCCTTTAACTTTTGTGACTTGTGATATTGCACTTATAAAAGGAGTATATTTTAACGCGACAAACAAAATTACAGAGGCGATTATATAACCAACCAGAAACAGGGGGTCTGAGTTTAGCCCTTCTATGTTGCTGACATAATAGGTGCTGATTGTCGGTTCTAAAATAATTGAATTCCTAAAGTTTTATCCACTTGGCTGCTAACGAGGCTGTAGAATAACTCGTTTTTAATTTATTTTTATTGATGTATTAACCATAGCCGAGTTCCTATTTTGATTCAATTGGTTACTTCGATTTTACGTGAAATATAAAAAGAGGATTTGCTGTTGCTTTAATGGGCGTTTTGGAAGGTATGACAGGTGTTTAAGTGGCTTATTTGGAGAGGTAGCAGCTTACCTTTATTAATGCGTCCTGTTTTGCAGCTTTTC
>NZ_JACJDM010000036.1:47464-50381 GCF_014163545.1 Pseudoalteromonas sp. SR45-6 | reverse complement strand
AGGTTAAACGCGAAGTTTTGCCCTACCGGCGCATCATTGGTGTTGGTTACCTCTAATGTAAATGGCGTTAAACTGGCGCTATCTGTGCCATCGTTAACACTGATAGTAATAGCCGCGTAGCTGCCTACATCCTGGTTCTGTGGCGTGCCCGCTAATTCGCCCGTGCTGGTGTCAAAGCTTGCCCAACTTGGCTTATTAATGATGCTAAAAGTATGGGTATCTTGCGTATCGCTGTCTGTAAGGATGGGTATAAAACTATACGCTGCATCTTCAGCTGTAGTTGTACTTGGTGAACCACTTAACACCGGTACGACATTATATTTTTTAGTTACTGTGGCAGTTACTGCTGCGCTGGCATTGCCTGCGGTGTCTGTAACTATTGCTGAGAACGTTAACACTCCCTCAGCCAATGTTGTAACATCGATACCTGTAATTTGCTGCGTAACAGCACTAATCGTTGCGTTACCAGTAACAGCATTACTGCCATCACTTACCTGGTAACTAAGCGAACCACTTCCTTCAAGCCCAGTAAAACTAACACTCATTGCAGATTCGTTATCCGCATTAATTAAGCTTTGATCAACGCTAACTGCATGCCCAGTTGGGGTGGTATTATCTAAAGTAATTGAGCTGGTCGCCGCAGGTGAAGTATTCCCTGCACTGTCAGTTTGCGTTACCGATACTGTTAAAGTGCCGTTATTAAGTGCACTTATATCTAACTCATTGCCGCTAAGCGTCCAATTTCCACCACTACCAGCTGTAACCGTGGCATTTACACCACCAATATCAACATTAACTGCAGCGCCTGATTCTGCCCCAGAGCCGGTTATCAATACACTATCATCTTCACTAGCGTTAACTATGCCATCGACTTCGATTGGCGTATTAATAGTAACAACTAGCGGTGCACTGTTATCCAAGGTTATCGTCGTCGTTGCCGCTGGAGAAATATTACCCGCGCTGTCAGTTTGCGTTGCTGATACCGTTAATGTGCCATTATTTAATGCACTGATATCTAACTCATTACCACTGAGAGTCCAATTACCGTTGCTATCAGCAGTCACGGTGGCATTTACACCGCCAACATCAACCTTAACTGCAGCGCCTGATTCTGCCCCAGATCCTACAATTAATAACGCATTATCTTCAGCAGCATTCACAATGCCATCAACAGCGATCGGCGTTGTGATAGCCAATGCATTTGGCGCAACATTATCTAAGGTTATAGTGGTTGTAGCTGCAGATGAAATATTTCCTGCGCTATCGGTTTGCGTTGCAGATACTGTTAATGTGCCATTATTTAACGCGCTAATGTCTAATTCACTGCCATTAAGTGTCCAGTTACCGCTGCTATCAGCTATCACAGTGGCATTTATGCCGCTAATACCCACTGTCACTGTTGCGCCAGCTTCTGCACCTGACCCTGTGATCAACACAGCATTGTCTTCAGCCGCATTTACAATACCATCTACTGCAATCGGCGTTGTAATAGCCACCGCATTTGGTGCGATGTTATCTAATGTAATTGAAGTTGATGCGGCCGTTGAGATATTGCCCGCATCGTCGGTTTGTGTTGCCGAAACTGTCAATATGCCATTATTTAGAGCGCTGATATCCAGCTCATTACCTGATAATGTCCAATTACCACTTGAGTCTGCGGTAGTCGTTTTAGTAACCCCACCGATACTCACAGTTACTGTTGCACCTGACTCTGCTCCCCCGCCTTGGACTAATACATCATTATCCTCCGCAGCGTTAACTTTACCATCCCCCTCAATAGGCGTAATAAAGGTTGGTGCGTTTGGTGCTTGGTTATCCAACGTTATTGTTGTAGTTGCAGCTATTGAGACATTACCTGCGCTATCGGCCTGAGTTGCCGAGACCGTCAGCGTACCATTATTCAGCGCACTGATATCCAGCTCGTTGCCCGATAATGTCCAATTACCACTTGAATCTGCAGTGGTGGTTTTAGATATACCATCAACATTTACTGTAACTGTTGCACCTGACTCTGCGCCAGATCCTTGCACTAGTACATCGTTATCTTCAACAGCATTAACTTTGCCGTCGCCTTCAATTGGCGTAGTAATCGTCAATGCATTTGGCGCTTGATTATCCAACGTAATTAATGCGGTTGCCGTAGTCGAGGTGTTACCCGCCGCATCACTTTGTGTGGCGCTGACGGTGAGCGTGCCATTATTAAAGCTGCTGACATCAAACTCACTACCACTGATAGTCCATGCCCCAGAGCCATCAGCCGTTACGGTACGTGATAAGTTATTCGCGCCATCGCTGATGGTCACACTGACGCTGGCATTAGCTTCCGCCCCGGAGCCGGTGATCACTACGTCACTGTCTTCCGCTGCGTTAACTTTACCATCGCCCTCTATCGGAGTGGCTATTGTCGGTGAATTCGGTGCTGTATTATCTAAAATCACCGCGGTGCTGGCAGCGCTAGAGGTGTTACCCGCCGCATCAGATTGTGTGGCGCTGACGGTGAGCGTGCCATTATTAAAGCTGCTGACATCAAACTCGCTACCACTGATAGTCCATGCCCCAGAGCCATCGGCCGTCACGGTGCGCGATTGGTTATTCGCGCCATCGCTGATGGTCACACTGACACTGGCATTGGCTTCTGCCCCGGAGCCGGTGATCAATACACTGCCATCTTCTACAGCATTGATCCGGCCATCAACCTCAATCGGGGTCGTTATGGTCAAGGCATTCGGTGCTGCGTTATCTAAAATCACTGAGGTGCTGGCTGCACTGGAGGTGTTACCCGCCGCATCACTTTGTGTGGCGCTGACGGTGAGCGTGCCATTATTAAAGCTGCTGACATCAAACTCGCTACCACTGATAGTCCATGCCCCAGAGCCATCGGCCGTCACGGTGCGCGATTGGTTATTCGCGCCATCGC
>NZ_JACJDM010000036.1:47206-47364 GCF_014163545.1 Pseudoalteromonas sp. SR45-6 | reverse complement strand
GAGCCGGTGATCAATACACTGCCATCTTCTACAGCATTGATCCGGCCATCAACCTCAATCGGGGTCGTTATGGTCAAGGCATTCGGTGCTGCGTTATCTAAAATCACTGAGGTGCTGGCTGCACTTGAAGTATTGCCCGCTGTATCCGATTGTGTGGC
>NZ_JACJDM010000036.1:0-47106 GCF_014163545.1 Pseudoalteromonas sp. SR45-6 | reverse complement strand
ATTCGGTGCTGCGTTATCTAAAATCACTGAGGTGCTGGCTGCAGTTGAGGTGTTACCCGCCGCATCACTTTGTGTGGCGCTGACGGTGAGCGTGCCATCATTAAAGCTGCTGACATCAAACTCACTACCACTGATAGTCCATGCCCCAGAGCCATCAGCCGTCACAGTACGCGATTGGTTATTCGAACCATCGCTAATGGTCACATTAACCGTAGCGCCAGAGTCAGCGCCGCTACCTTGTATAAGCACATGCGCATCTTCCACAGCATTGATCCGACCATCTACTTCAATCGGGGTGGTAATACTCGGTGCACTCACGTTAGTATCAATGGTTATTGTAGTACTCGTTCCATTGGTAATATTACCAGCAGAGTCCGTCGCGCGTGCCACAATAGTATGCGAGCCACTCGTCATTGCTGAGCCTACGGTGATACTCCACACCCCACCACTAACAACAGTACTGCCTATTGAGCCATCAACACTTGAAATAAGAGTAATAGTGTCGCCTGTGGTGCCTGTACCTGTAAAAGTGGGTGTTGTATTATTGGTTATATTATCTGTACTCGAAGAACCACTATCACTGGCTGCAGTTAGATCGGCTGCGCTCGGTGCGCTCGGCGCGGTTGTGTCAATTGTCACTGTAAGTGCGCTTGAGCTACTACTTACATTACTTGCTGAGTCTGTTGCTTTTGCTGAAATAGCATGGTCTAAACCGGCAGTTAAAGTGCTAGTGGTAATTTGCCAATTGCCATCGGTCGCTATGCCAGACCCGATTACAGTTGCTCCAGCACCAACTTGGTCGCTGTAAAGACTAACTGTTGAACCACTCTCAGCAGTGCCACTAAATGTTGGCGTGGTATCGTTGGTAATATTATCCGTAGTAGATAACCCTGAATCAGCAGCCGCATTTAAATCAGGGGTAGATGGCGCACTTGGCGCAACATTATCATTTACCGTTATAGTAAACGTTTTTTGAAAAGTTGTTGTTGCATCGTTACTTTGTACGCACACAATGTAACTTCCTGCACTAAGTGCAGCTTGCGTCTGAATTAAGGTGCCACTAATCTGAAAACTGCTATTGTTTGTGTCAGCGCTACATGTACCGTTTACACTTGCGCCTGAGCTTACAAACGTATAACTATGACTGTCGGTGGTATCTACATCTGAGGTAGTGAGCGCCCCTATATTAGCACCAGGTCCAGTTGATGATTGATTTATACTTGCCGATGAAAGTGAAATATCCGTTGGGGCATCATTTTGCCCAGTAATATTCACTATCGCTTGATTTGTACCCGCGCTGTTTGCTATCCCATCATTAAAGACATAATCCAAAGTCACTGATGATGATGGAGATTCGGAACTATTTTGATAGGTAATGCTTTGTAAAACTGAGTCAACAATTGCAGATGTAGCATTAGCATTAAAGGTCAGTACCAAGGTACCTGAGGAGTTAGTCGTTACCGTTCCGACTGTGGTCGAATTATAAGTAAACGTATTGCTCTGCGTTAGTGCGCCCAATAAGTTATTGTTCGCAAAAACATCTTCAGTACTTGCCCCACCGTTTCGACTAATAGTTAAACTGGCATTATTATAATTACCAATTGCGCCATTAAGGGCATCGAGCTCAGTATCAGCGATAGTCACATCAGAGTCGATAACAATTGCAGAGCCATTTTCAGTAAAGGTTGCACCGCCATTCAAACCACTAAATACGGGGGCGCTATTTGGCTCAACAAAAGTTATTATGGTATCGCTACCACTTTCAGCAACGCTAAAAGCTAAACTTGAGCCTGGTGAATTACTTAATGAGAGCGTAAGTTCAGAAATATTAAAATCGGTGGCATCTGTATCAACTTCTAATGTGCTAGCGCCATTAAATCGCACATTTGCACTTGAAAGCCCTGTCACACCAGTAATCGTTAAGGTATCGCCTACGGCTAGATCGGTGATGGTATCCCCTGATAATTGTGATGCACTGCCAACAAAATTATCGTTACCTGCATTGCCCGTCATCGAATCAGTACCACCGCCAGGGCGGATGGTATCTGCGCCGCTACCGCCAACGAAAGTATCATCACCATTAAAATCGCTGGCTGTGATTGTCAATATGTCACTGGCAAAGGCTGAAGCATTTATTGATAGGGCTGCTGTAATTTCACCGCCACTCGCATTTGACACTGATACTGCTTGACCATTGGCATTAAAGTTGTCAGTTAAGGTTACCGTGGCATTATTGTCTGTTCCTATTGCCACGCCTTCAACAGCAGACACTGAGGTACTGGTAAAATCAAACGCCCCACCATCCATAAGTTTCAGTGTTTCAGTACCCGCACTACCCGTTATAGCAGTATTAAAATTACCAATATTAGCGGCATCAATAGCCACTGTTGCGCCACTAGCTAACGAAAGAGTGCCTATATTTAAAAATCCACCGCCGCTAATGTCTGCACCATCAGTTACTTGTACTTGGTCGGCAACACTATTCTCGCCAATTAACGTGCCCGTGTATGCACTGTTACCAATTGCAAAAATTATGGCGTCGGTTGATGAACCAGCCGTAACATTAGTGGTCCCTGTTGATACGGTGATTGTTCTGGTATTTGTACTGTCATCAGCTACATCGTAGCTTTCAATGCCAGTTAACGTTGTAAAATCACCATCACCGGTGATAGTAATAGTTTCTGAACCTGGCGCTGTTATGGTGCCCGTAAAACTGCCATGCTGGCTGGCCGTCATCGATACTGACGCACCCGAAGCAAGTGTTAAATTAGTCACATTACTAATCGTGGCATTACTGATGTTTGCGCCGCTACTCATAGACAATGTATCAGCAACACTATTTTCGCCGGTAATTGTTCCCGTATAAGCTAGTGTGCCAATGTCAAAAGTAATGGCATCAGTTACGGAGCTAGCTGTTACTGAGTGCCCCGCGGCGCTAATAGATACTGTACGCGCGTTCGTGCTATCGTCATTTAATGTGTAGCTTTCAATTGCTGATACTGTAGCGAAATTACCATCACCTAAAATATCTAGTGTCTCATTACCACTGCCTGATACAGTGCCTGAGAACAATGCTAGCTGTGATGCAGCAATACTTGCTGAACCGCCACTTGCTACCGTCAAGTTTTCAAAGCCGCTAATTGTGGCGCCAGAAATACTGCCACCACTACCAATAGATAACGTATCAGTGCCGGTGTTGCCCGCTAAAATACCGATTGCGCTAACTGAGCCAATATTGAGAGTATCGTCGCCGGTGCTACCAGTAAAATTTTGCCCTGCAGCGCCAAGGGTGAATGCATTTGGTGCAGATAAAACATACGTTTCAATCGCACTGTTGCCTGTTAGTCCATCCGTTGCTGAGCTAATAGTTATCGTTTCTGTGCCTGGTGCTGTAAACGTTGTAAAACTATCGTGCTGTGCCTCAGTCATCAATACACTCGCACCACTGGCAAGTGTTAATGATTCAAAGGCAGATATTGTTGCACCGCTGAGATCAGCACCAGTGCCAGCCTGCAATATATCGGTACCCGCAGCGCCGTTCAATGTACCTGTTACCGTGAAGGCATTAATATTAACGGTATCATCTGCGCTGCTGCCAGTTACATTTTGCGCTGCGCTACCAAGCGTAAAGATCATTGCAGCGCCAAGCACATAAGTTTCAATATCCGCATCACCCGTTAGCGTTTGATCGCCATCGGCACTAGCGATAGTAAATTGATTTGTACCTGTACCATTTATAGTAGTGAAACTGTCATGCTGCGTTTCACTTAATGTCAATGAACCATTGTTATAGGGCGTTAAGGTTTCAAAACCCGTTAAGCTTGTGAACCCAGTTAAGTCGCTCCCGGTAACAACACTGATTGTATCGGTACCGCCGCCGCCATCAGCCGTTGACCCTGTAATATGCGCTGCATTGTTAATATTTAATGTTTCATTATCGTCACTAAATGTAATTGCTGGGCTTAAATTTATACCGTTTAAGGTACTAAATCCAGCAGCGGCAGAACTCGCTGAAGTAATATTAGCAACCGAAATTGTCGCTGTACGACTTACACTATTTACAGTGCCATCATTAATTACCACTGTCACCGTTCTAGCAGTTTCATCGGGCGTATTTGAAGTATTATCGTAAGTGATATTCTGCAAAAAGGTAGCCACTTCAGCGGCCGTTACGGTTGCCCCTGTGATAGAAATTGTGTCTTGAAGTATAATATCCGCCGCAGACCCACCCGTGAGTGCGTTTTGCGCCGCAGCTGTTACGTTCAGGCCTTCTGAGGCGCCATTTTGATCGTTGGTTAATGCAACGGTTATTGTTGTTATTGTATCGCCATCACTATCCTCTGCACTAGCATCGGGCGCAATATTTACAGCACCACTACCTTCGGTAAATGACACTGAACTCCCTGTACCTGGAATCCCACCATTTAAATCAACAACAGGCGCTGAATTTGTAGAAGTACCTGTGGCACTCAAAGACACATTATACATACTCTCATTTGCATCAGTGTTGCTAATTCTTAAATTACCTGATATCCCACCAACTGTTGTCGTTTGTACAGTTACAAGTATCGTACATTGCATACCTGAGCTTAATGTTTGACCATTCGTAGCACATGTACCGCCTGTAATTGAAAAGTCGCTACTTCCACTTGTTATAGAAACAGCCGTAGTCGTTAAATTACCAGTGCCTTCATTTTTTACCGTAAAGGTTTTTGTTGTAGTTGCTACACCATCCGCTGCAACACTGCCAAAGTCTTCGCTTACAGTTGTCGATCCACTTTCTTCAACATCTATTTCTGGCGATGACCCACAAGCGCCAACACTACCACCTCTCAAAGTACAGCTAGAAGAGCTTACAGTGGTGCACGCCCCGCCTGGTAGGGTGCAGTTTGCACTTGCAAACACCTTTCTTATTAGTAAATCACTTTTTACTTGTGTATTATCGCCCTTAACAATACTTACTTTTTGTTCATTCGTTTCAAGTAATCCCTGCTCTTTTAAAAAGCTTAATGTATTATTTATATCTGGGTTTACTAAGTGTGATTGGGCTTTTTGCCCTCGACTAAATGTCGAAAATGGGCTTTTTGACTCTATACCAACTATTTCATCTTCAGTTTCTAGCGCTAACTTTTTTGAAAATTGTTTTAAATCTACAGCTTCATTTACTGTTTCTGCGTAAGCCCCGCTAGCTATTACTGCAGAAATCGCAACCCCTAAAAAAGTTTTATTTAAGCTTAAACGTTCCATGATACTCATCCTCGACAAAATTCAAAAATATGGCTAGACAACGCGTCTGAGCTTTGAAATAGCTCTGGTTTCCTGCTGTTCGGTACAACAGCAATATCGTAAATCTGTTTTACATCACCCGTAAAAGTCAAATTACCTACCACCTCACCTGTATTTACATTCACTAACCATATTGCGCACACACTTTTCCCATCTAATAATCTTGGGTTTGCTTTAAAGCGAATATGCTCTTCTGATTTACGTAATGTACTCGTACCGACAAGCATCAAGTCACCAAAGAACGTCATTCCCCTTGTAAAACCTTGCAACTCACATAAAACTCTATTAGTACCTGACTTTGGATCGTATACATGAATATCGCCATCTCCAGATGCACAATAATACACCTTGCCTGCGTGGCATCTTGGCGAATGTGGCATTGAAATACCTGATTTGATGACCTTATTTTCAACGACATCAATAAGCACCCCTTTATTCCCTAGCTCTTCACGCCAACCTTGTGCTGTATCTGATTCACTAAAGGCTGTAGCATAACGAGGCACACCATCTAACAACGCCATGCCATTTAAATGGCATCTATTTTCCGGCTTCAGTTCTGAAATAAACGACGGCACCCAAGCAGCGACAAAACTATGGTCAGGACTTAACTTACTTAAACAAGAGAACATCGAGTTAACTACCCACAAACCATCATTACCCCAACAAATATCATGGATATTGATCATACCTGTTGATAAAGTCGCTCTTTCTATAAACAAACTGTCGGCTGCCTTTACACTTTTGACTTGTTCATCCCACTCTTCACGAAATTTGGGGCTATCTCTGAGTTCATTATCTTGTAATTTTTTTGGCAACTCTTCATAACGATCAAGGTTCCCATTAATAACATCAGCATAACCACTTGGTGTTTTTTGAAAGTCGATTACTTGATTTAGTGTTCCAAGCGTGACCCTATTTTCGTCGGCATAAAGTCCCATTGGTCTTGGAAATGCCTTTAATTTTGTTTCTAGCTTGCCATTATTGGAACGCACTAAAATAACACGTTGTGATTGATAACTTGTCGCAATCAACGATACGCCCAACTGAGCCAATATTTTTGGGAAGTTGTCACTGTGGGTGCTACTAAAATCTAACGGTTCCATTTCAGTGCTCATTAATTTCACTACCTTTTGATCTAATCAAAGTTACACTCTTTATATTATTTTTATTAACTACATGTGCAGGCAAAATATTTTCAACCATCGTTAATTTTGTTAACGGGTATTCAACTCCGCATGCTTTTAGCTGTGCCACAACGCCTGAAACAATAGCGGCTGATGATGAGGTGCCACCAAAATTTACATACCCATTAAGTGACGTTGATGCAATTGAAGAAGGGGCGTAATAATCAACACATTGCCCATAATTAGAAAACTCAGCAACATTCCCATTTTTATTTATTGCCCCTATAACAACCACTGAACTTAATGCCGATAGATGATTGACTTCACAAGCTTTCTTACCCGAATTTCCTGCTGAAACAACGATAATAGGTGCATTTGATGCAGATGCAACATTCTCAATTACCAGTGACGTAATACCCGATAATAACGGTAAAACCCAACTACAGTTGATAACATCCGCTTTCATCAACTTAGCGACCTGAAATGCCAATATTATAGAAGATGACCATGTTGAAACTTGCCTGATAGCTATTATTTCACTAGTCGGTGCGAAACCCTCAACCCCTATATTATCTTGCTTTGCAGCAATAACTCCAACAACACGTGTACCATGGTAATCAGTTGGGTTTTTAGCACTGGTTGCCAGTGTTTTTTCATCAGGATCATATTCAAACAATACTGTTAAATCATCAAACTCTGGGTGAGTAAAATCAAAGCCGTCATCAATAATTGCAACCCGCACAGTATTCTCTGGTTTATCGCATAAAGGAGCATTTTGTGACACAAGCACGCTGCTAGTCTGCCTGCTTGTTCCTGACGTAACTAACTTTGTGACAGGTGCAATATCTGGTTCGATCTCTAGCACATCTTGATGTTTGCTTAACGCTAAATAAACATCAAAAAAATATTCGGGTCTAGGTGTTACCCAGTAAACCAATTCACTTCCTATATTAGCGATTACTTGAACTTGTTTTATTTCATCATGTAGCTGTGAGATCTCATCGACTGATAGCAAAGAGAGTATTATTATTTTTTTGTTAAAAGCGTACATCTTCCCTGCATCATCAATCAAAAAATTACTGTCATGCTTGGCAAATACAACACTACCTTTAGAGCTTTTAAATTGCAGCTTGTCTAAACTCGCCTGAGCAGATACATCTCTTGCAAATAAGCACACAACTATAATTAAACAGCTGAAAACAATATGCCAATTAAGGTATTTCAACATAAGTAAATAACAACCAACAGAGCTCTTTCAAACAACATATAACTTACTTCCTGCACAAACATAATGGTTTTTCATCATATGTAGAATACAGATTTCAAACTAAAATCTGTATTCTCACACATCAATTTCTTGGTGGATAAATTCCATCTAGTGCAATGCAAAAGTTTAACGCTAAGCTAGGTTGCATATTTTCATGCCGCTGACTCTTACCTGACGATGCTAAACTGCTGCTACTCATAGCACTTGTATTACTATCCAGTGGCGCAGTATATCGCAGTGCACCACCTGAGGAGGCAACGTCTATTGCAAGTTGATTATCACTTGGTTGGTCAGTATTACCAGCTTGAAATACACCTGAAATAACATGGTCATGCTTAGGTAGCTGTATGGGGGCCAACGCTACTTGGCTAACACCACCAAAGGTAGAAAATGGCCGAGTCGTTAGTCCTATCCCTGATCCCGCATGCATTGGTGCTCTGCCTTGTAAATCAGGGACTCCAAATGTTGTTCGTCCATCACCACCGAAATTAGTTCCCAGCAAACTAAATAGCGCTGTAGATTGTGAAATACTGAGTATTTGCCCTGCGCATTTAGCCCAAGCTCTAGGACTATACGTAAGACCAAATATTCTAATTTCAGCCATAAATGGTTCAGCCATAATATTTCTCCTTTAATTTCTTGATGGGAAGAGGCCGTTGAGGCAAATAATAAAATGTATAGCCAAATAAGGCATCATATTAGTATGCGGCTCATTAGCACCCACAGTTTCAACTGCAGCGTCATTTAGTTGCTGACTTTCTCCCGTGACAGCGCCTGATATATAAGTTGACTCAGTTGCAGGGCTTCTCGCCAAAACATTACCAATGGCTGTAGATGTAGTTGCACGATTATTATTTGCCTGCAAGCTATGGGTGTGTGCTGGCATCTGCTGTGGTAGAAGCGTCACTTTTTCTACGCCAGCCTGACGCGCTATAGGGTAAGGTTGTAATCCTGGGCCTTGCCCAAAATGTACGGGTACACGCCCTCTTAAATCAGGCAGCATAAATGACGAGCGCCCATCACCGCCATATTGTGCGCCAATCAATGCAAATAACACTTGGTTTTGACTTATTGAAAAAGTAGACCCGCTACAAAATGCCCACTGCCTAGGTGAGAATGTAGTAGCAATCATTTTTATTTCACCGACAAATGACTCAGACATGCTAGTTTCCTTTTTTAATTTCTAGCTGGAAAGGTACCTTCCAGTGCAATACAAAAATTAAGTACGAGTAAAGGTTGAAGATTAGTATGTGGCGACCCACTCCCGCTACTACTAACAACATCCTGAGCAAGTTCTGTCAAATCTAACGATGAACCGTATACGAAAGGTTCAGCTGAGGTACACTTATTATCCTTTGATTCAGAAAATATACGATCTGTAAACGCGGGGCTATTAGCGGCTATGCTAGCCGTAGCTTTTACTGCATGCGTATGCGCTGGCATTTCATCTAACGTTAACCTAACCGTTTCCTCCCCTGAACTATCTCCAGCATAAAAGGGACGGTTTTCAGTGCTCAAAAACCCACTACCGATAGGCGTGCGCCCCCGTAAGTCCGGTAACTTAAAATCACTTGTTCCGTTACCACCAAACTGAGTCCCTAATAGAGCATACAGTGCCCCATTCTGTGTAATTGCGATCACTCCACCATTACAGAATGCCCAATTTTTTGGGGCAAAATCAAACGCAAATGGTCGTATTTCAGATATAAACGGATCAGCCATATAAATCTCCCTACTCACTTTTATTAAACGAATAATTTAGTCTATTAAACACGAAGTACTATTTTTGTGTCGTGATGTATATCTCATACTCAGTTTCGCTATTTGGTGATAGAAACAGCTCTGCATCATTAAATGCATCGTGTGTGAGTCTATATGTGCCTTGTTCTAAAGGTTCATTTGCAGAGCCTTTAAGCAAAACACGAAATGCATCCCATTGTTCCCCATTCAGTTTTGTTCTATCAACTGATGATACCTTTAACTCTACTTCACCATCTTGACCAGCAACCTTAACAATTGACCCTTGTGCTCTTTCAACATTTTCAAACGTAAACTTTTCCATATTCAACTCCTGTGTTTAACTTCGCTTAGTCACACACCACTCATTAATTTCACTGGGTGTGGGTACCACGCCATAAATTCATATGGCGGGCTAATTGATTCAACTTGAAACCCTAAACGCGCATACAACTGCTTAGCAGCAAAATTATGTTGCTCAACGGTCAGTGTTAAAGGTGCACCAGATTGTAATGCGGCACTTTGAAACGATTGAATTATCGCTGAGCCAAAACCATGCCCTCTCGCACTTGGTAAAAAGCCAATATCGACGATACGAATTTCATTTGGGCCAAAATCAATGGTTGCCTTACCGATTGCTTCATGATGTTTTTCAATAATAAAGTACATTGCATTGGGGAACTTATCTCCATACCCTTGGGTTTGAGCTTTAAACTGCATTTCCACAATTGACTCTACAAAATCTTTTTCGCCATCAATTAACTGTAAGTCTTGTCGCATTAAACTATGCAGCTTTTCTAAAAAAGGCTTATCGTTTGCATTTGACGGTCTTATATTTAAGCCCTTAGGAATATTAAGTTTCATTACCTCTTTAGCTCCTTAGCTTACTTTTTTTACTACAATATGTTTTTTCTTTAGAGTTCATAATTAAATCCAACAACCACTCATTAACATTACAGTCTATGACAAGGTTGATTCTTGGTGTATCACCAGTATTTATTACAGAATGTTCCGCATCGGCATTTATATACCAACAGCTGCTCTGACTTATTGGAACTTTTAAATCATCCACTAAAAATTCAACATGTTCAGATGTCTCTAAAGAAATATGAATACGTGCCTGGGCTGATAGCTCAATACTCAATCCAAGGTCTCGGTGGGGTTTAATCAAAGAGTTGGGGGAAAGGCGCATAAGCCGTGCAGATAAAATATTACATTTAAATTGTGACAATAACTCACTAATAGAAGGTAAATATTGAAGGTGATCGCCATCAATAAAACTTGAGCTAGACTCAATTGCGAAAGATTGCAGAATCACATGCTTATCAGCATGTTCAACAGGCACTCTTAAAGGCAATACATCCCAATCGCCCTGATAACACTGGGTATTAACATGTCTAACCCATTCTAATTTTTTTGCTACAAGCAAATCGGCAGACATCTTTTTTACATTATAAAAAATTTCAAGCTTGGCAAACGAAATGACTGGAGAGACTATATTCTCACCAGCATTAACAACTTCAGGAATAAGTATGTCATCATTCATTATTTGTTCTCAAACGAAGAGAATGAATGAGCAAGTATTTAATCTTAAAACAAAGTGTATACAGGATGGGGGTGAAATCGATTTCTGTATGTATATTGTTGCGGTATGTTGAGCTACTTTCACTCACTATAACGGCTTTAGCAAATGACTCTAATTGCATTTTAAGTAAAGACTTTAAATAACAAATTATTGGTTTTGCGCGCCGTAAACGCTTTGTAAGCTGTGAACTTTGTGCTTCCATACTGAAATATTCCTTTGATATCCAATTATCGTGCTAAATTCTATTAGGGAATTAATGCTACATTCAGTTAAGAGCTTAGTTTAAAAGCTATAGGGTACAACTTTAATTTTCATTTATTTTATATAGCTTTAATTTATTTGACTTATATCAAACATCATAAAAAAAAATAAAAGGCTTAGTAAATGCAGCTTAATTTAAATTATCTTGAGCATGGCACAGGAGTGTTATAAAAAACATTACACGTTATTACATGGCATCATTTTTATTCTTATAAATAACTGCAGGCTTGATTTGCTTAGCTTTATAATGAGCTCATATTTATATATTGCACAATTCGAGGACTATTCGTCCTATTTGGACAACTACCATGCGGCAGTGTATGTTGCCAAACAATTAAACTGCCCGCTTTTGCAGGCAAAGGCGTACTGTGCCATTGTTGGCAATTAAAATGATGTGGATTGGTGTTTTTAGGTAAGCTAGCAAGCCAGCCGTCTATTTTTTTATGAAAACCAGGAACACAACTAAACGCACCTTGATCAGCGGTAACGTCAGTAAGGTACAGTAACCCTTGCGTTGCAAAGGTGAGCGGTTTATTAAAATTAATATCCCAGTGCAGATTTGGCCCGGGAAACTGCCAACTCAATGTCTCTGGCGGGTTAAAACCAACCCTATCAGTACTTACAGTTAAATTACTTTTACCCCACAGTTGCTCAAAAACATCCCGCACCTGAGGCTGCTTCCGAATAGCTTGCATTGTTATATCATTAAAAATTTGTACCATAACTCCTTGTTTAAGATCATGATTTCGGTACCATGAAGCAGGATTGTGTTTATCCATATTCAAACGTTCATAAATCATATTACAAACGTTTTCACATAGCGTTTTTTCCACCAACTCAGGAATAATAACGTAACCATTATCATCCCAGCTTTGCCACTGCTGTGACGTTAAAACATAATGACGAGGCTGATTTAGTAATATTTTTTGTTGTTTTGGGTCTTTTTGCTGAAAAAATGCTGCTACCTTTTCATTTAACTTACTTTTAACTGTATTTGAAATAGCTATGCCATAACGCTGTTCTACCCAGTTTTCGAACGTTAAAAAACTATCCGATGAAAAAATGAATTCTATCGTCGGTGTGAGCCCTAAGCCTAAAGTATCCATGATCATGACATCAAGCGACCATTCGCCTTCTATTATTTTTTTATCCGCACAGCCTTGTTTTTGTAATTGCGCTTTGTGCCACATTCGTTTTAATTGAAATAGACCTAAGCGCCCAGTTTCTTTATAACAAGGTAGTATGCTCTGCGCTGTTGTGTGCAGAGATGGCACTTTTGCTATCAATTCATTTTGCATAATAACTCCTTTTTCTTGCCTGATTTTAGACAAGCAAAACACCTTAAATTGATTTATTAACGCTAACTAAACTTAGTTAGAATAGAGTGCTATATTACTGTAAGCAACAATTGTAATTGCTAAATACAGGGAGTGGTATGAACACTGAGATTGAAAAAATTCTCGCCTTTGTTACTCATATTGGAATAAAGCACAGGTATCAAACGTTAAACGAAAAGACTTTTTTGCCGGGAATTAAAGTAGCCCAGGGAACTTTACTACTTGATTTAGAAAAATGCCTCTACCCTGGTGACATCCTTCATGAAGCAGGGCATATTGCAGTAACCTCAGAGACAAACAGAACCTGTTTAACCGGCGATATGAAAAACCATGATCACCAAGCCGCTGAAGAAATGACCGCGATTGCATGGTCATGGGCCGCAGCCTGTTACTTAAATATTGCACCCGATGTTTTATTTCATCAACACGGTTATAAAGGCAGTTCAGCTAGCTTAATAACCGCTTTTAGCAATAATACTGGCTTTGGCTATCCGCTGTTGTATTCATGGTTTATGTGCGAACAACCTGATCACCCCAACGGTTATCCAAACATGTTGAGGTGGCTTAGAGATGACGCCTACACACAAGCTCAACTAAAAAAATTACAATAAATACGATAAGGAATATACGTGCTTGATAATAACTTTTCCTCAGAGCAGCTTACTTTACTATGTGCTGACTTAGCTCAACTAAGATTAATAGCCGATTTAACACTTGCACCTACTATGCCGTACTTTGCTGAAAAACCTTATCCAATTGGCCGCTGTAGAGAAATAAGAGACGAGGTATTTACATTACTACAAGCACAACTGCCGCACACAAACAAACCAGGGCTTAGCTTATTAAAAGGTCTTATTGCACAGGGCAATCCTTTACAAAAAGCATGGGGTTCACTGCGGGATGAGTATTTTCAAAACGCATTTATTATTGGCCCTTGGTATATTGATGTTTCTAACGACACCGTGAATGCCAATAAACCCAGAGTAGAGATTTTGCCTTTAGCGACATCAAACTTTACCCCAATTAAAGATTTTACTCAGTTTGTAAAAATAGCCCGTAACTATTGGAAAGTTGAGGTGTATAGAAATGATGTATGCCCAGCACTTGCGCCTTATATGCCACTTTTATGCGTTGGCGATAACGGTACTAGCTGGCTAGGAGCTGCAAACGACGACATGCTAAACATCGCAATAAACAGCCAATTTACCCAATCAAAAGCAATATTAAAAGTTCTGCCAAGCCCACCAAAAGAAATAATACAGCGCTGGCAATCGCTGTTATTAAACTTCACTCACGACCCTTTATTGATAACAAAAGGAGATGCAATCATCTTTTGTGATGAATACAGTAAAAAGTTACAGCACCCCGATCTAGCACACAGGGATGCCGCTGTGATTGCCTATTCATCGTTACCAAAGTCAGTGTGATTTAGAATATCAGTGCAACACTCATTGTAATGATGTGTAATAGAAAAGCCTGCCCTTGTCCCTGTACTCCTTAGAATTTATAAAGCGCTATGACACCTAGACTTATAGCGCTTTAACAAATTGTTAGCTAAAACGCTTGTAACCCCTGCCATGCCAATTGCAGCGCAAGTAAGGTTAAAACAACCCGAAAAATACGTTTAAACTTCTCGGCAGAAATACGGTGTAATAACTGTAAACCAAGCCACGTGCCAAGCGCACCACTGATGATCATTGCCGCAACTAAAGGCAACCACTGCCAAAACGAAAAACCTACAAAGCCATACAAAATAGCTTTAAAAGTATGTTGCGCACTCATACAAGCGGAAAAAGTAGCGGTATATCTTAGCTTTTCATAATTATTAACATACAAACAACTGCCCACTAACGGGCCACTTGCGCCAACAAACATTGATAAAAATGTTGTCACAGCACCAGCTGTACTGCGCCATAAAGCTGAGGTTTCACGCAACTTTGGCGTCACTCCCCATAATAAATAAAGTACAAACCCTGCCACGACAATTTTCATCAATTCAAGTGGAATACGGGTCACAATAGACGACGCAGCAAACGCACCAATAAGCCCACCGAGTGAAAAGTACGCAAACATACTTTTATCAAGGTGTTTAAAAGTCAGCATAAACCTATTGGCATTTGAGCCCAGCTGCACTAACCCATGCACCGGAATAACAATACTCATAGGCAATAACGATGCCATCACCACCAACAACATCAACCCGCCACCAGCACCAAAAGCCGCCGAAATCATCGACGTTACAGCCGATAATATAATAAGCCCAATCACGCTGAGCGGCGTTAATAAATCGCCAGCTAAAAATTCCATATAAGATCACTTGGCAAGTAAAAGAGAATAATGACGTTAACATGAGTAAAAATAAGATGCGAGTACCTAAAGCACCAGTAAAATGAAGCGCTTATTTCAATAAAATAAAAATAAGCGATGAGCTATTAAAACAATAAAACACTTCGCCTTAAACATAAAAAAACCCGCAAAATTGATTACTCAAATTTGCGGGTTTTTTAGGGTTTTTAAATCAACGAATTTAAAAACCGATATTGGTGGAGCTGGGGGGATTTGAACCCCCGTCCGAAAAGCCTCGACCGTCGGTACTACATGTTTAGTATTGTCATTTAATTAACCTTTAAGTCCCGGACAAACACGGTAAGTAAAGGCGAGGCCGCTTAGTTTTAGCGCTTCAACCCCGGCCAGGGTTTCCGTCGCGATCAGGTGTTAGGGTGACACTCCAAAATCCAGTCCACAAGAATACATGGAAGGAGCGCTAGCTAGCCTAAGCTGCTAGAGAGTAGTTATCGTCGTTTGCGATTACTTTAAGTTGCGGCTTTTTAACGAGGCAAACCGCACCTCGACATGCACCTTGGGCTTCTTGAATTCCGTCGAATCCTAATCAGCCCCTGAATTAGTAAACTCATTCAGAGCGTGCAGCCAGTATAACCGAGTAACGCGCTGATACTCAAGGCCCTTTTATGCTTTATTTTATATTGCTATGTAGTTGCTGATTAAACACGCAACAAATGTTACTACCCCCTCCTAGATCAAGCAAATAAATAACATTTACTTAACAATATTTGAAAGTTATGTTCAAATGGTCTGCTACTTTGAAAATGCCTGACTATGGGTTTTAGCCGAGCGGCATATAAATAAAAAATATCTACATCCAAAATAATAAAAACAGGCATATTACATAGGAAATTAATAAATGTCGTTGTTTATACATAACCCTGTAACGGGTTTTGTGTCACTGCTTGAGCACCCTAAAAATAGTGGTTTCCCAGTGACTAGCGCGCAACTTATTGAGTTAATCGAACAGTCCCCGTTCGCTGATTTCGATATAGTCAGTGCAAATATTGGTAAGTTATTCTCACCGAGCAAAAACTATCAGGATGATTCTTTAATTGTTGCTCGTGCACTCGATGCGTCGATATTCATTCAGGTTGATGAAAAAAATATGGTCGCTGAAGCCACATTAACCACTGCTAAAGGTGGGGCCTTAATGTCGATTGACAAGGCTCGCGAAGCACTCGTTGATGCTGGCGTATTACATGGCATTAGCACTCGTGCACTGGACAATTTTTTAGGTCAGCAATTTGACAAGCCTGCGGATGTTTCCTATAGAGCGATTGTTGCTCATGGTCGTAGACCAAAAGAAGGCAGCGACGCTAAATTTGTACGTTTGTGCGCTACAGCACAAGATCGTGTATTGAGTCCACAAGCAAAAGAAGGTGGTAAGGTCGATATGCGCAATTTAGGCGCGATCATCACTGTAAAACCGGGCACTCCTCTAATGCAGCGTGTTGCTGCAACTCCTGGGGAAGATGGTTATACGGTATTTGGTGATGTGCTGCCCGCCATACCAGGTAAAGATCTACCATTACAACCATTTGAAGGCACTAAACTCGATCCAACTAATCCCAATGTACTGATTGCAGATTGTAAAGGTGTGCCTGTCGCCCTCCCGCGTGGCATGCGCGTTGATGACGTGTTGTGTTTTGATAATGTTGATATTGGTACCGGTCATGTTGATTTTGACGGCAGCGTAATTATCAGTGGCGATATAAAAGATGGTATGCACGTGCGTGCCAGTGGTGATATCACGGTATTGGGATTTGTTGAATCAGGCCAGATCGAAAGTGCCAGTGCGGTCACAATTATGCTCGGTGCAATTGGTCGTAAGCGTGAAAATGACGAAGCGTTTACTTGCAAAATTAAAGCCGCTCGGACTATTTCAATTGGCTATGCCCAGTATTGCCATATTCATAGCGAACAAGATCTCTTTATTGAACGACAAGCATTACATTGTGACTTGAGTGCTCGGCGGTTGATCCGCGTTGGTAAAGCAAATAATCCGCGCGGTAAAATTATTGGCGGCAATATTTTAGATGCCATGCGAATTGAAACCGGAGAGCTAGGTGCCCCATCGGGCACAAAAACCCGAGTTTTCATCGCGCAGTATTGGCATGACTTGAGACAAAAACAATTGCAAATTGCCGATTTTGAAAAACTGTTAGCCACTAAATCCGCAGCATTAAAGCAAGCACGTAAAAAAGCAGTTAAAATTCCAGCACCAGCAAAACGACAATTATTTTTAGACAAAATTAGTGCTAGCGAGCAACAAATTAATATTCGTATTGCCAACACCAAACGTAAAAAACATCTAGTAAAACAAAAAATAGCACAGCTTTTAGCTACTAGCCGTTTAAAAATTAATGAGTTAATGCATCCCGGTGTGGAGCTAAAAATCGCAAAAGATTCAAAACACTTTTCGCGTATTTATCCGCCCCACTTAGTTAAAATGAGCGAAGGTAAAATTACTCAGTCGTTTTAACGGCTGAGTCTTCGTTGTCACCAGCTTGCTCTGCATCTTCCGGCACTTCTGCAGCTAAAGGCCAGCCACCCAGCTGTTGCCAACGATTAACTATCAAACAATATAGCTCTGCCGTGCGTTCGGTGTCATATAATGCTGAATGAGCCTGTTTGTTGTCAAATTCAATGCCAGCTGCACGACATGCTTTTGCCAGTACCGTTTGACCAAGTGCCAAACCCGCTAATGAGGTTGTGTCAAAACTAACAAACGGATGAAATGGCGTACGCTTAATATTATTACGTTCTATTGCTGCATTTAAAAAACCATGGTCGAACGCCGCATTATGAGCCACTATGACTGAACGTTGACAACCCGCAGCTTTTTGAGCTTTACGTACCACTTTACAAATTTCTTTGATCGCTTCCTCTTCAGATACTGCGCCACGTAATGGCGAGAAAGGATCAATACCATTAAAATCAATAGCGGCTTGTTCAATGTTTGCGCCTTCAAATGGCTCAACATGAAAATGCACAGTATGATCAATACTGAGTAGGCCTTCATCATCCATTTTTAATACTGACACCGCAATTTCTAACAGTGCATCGGTTACTTTATTAAAGCCTGCAGTTTCAACATCAATAACCACCGGGAAAAAGCCACGAAAGCGTTTTGCGAAAAGAGTTTGTTCAGTATTTGCCATAGTATTCTTGGTTTGCCAGAGTAAGCTGGCTATTATGTCAAAAATCATAGTGGCTAGGCTAGCGCTTTACAGATTAAATTAACACTTACATTTAGGCATATAACTTGCTTTACTTAACTAGAACTAGAGCTAGCTAACGACACTTTGATGACTGTTAGCCTCTGTAAATGCAGCTTTTGCCAAGATATTGGCGTAATAAATTGTTGGAGATCCCGTAATGAAGCTTTCAATGCTGTTTATCAGTCTAAGCATTGCAACTGCATGCCTTTCAGATACGGCCAGCGCTGCAATGCGCCAGTACACAGCCACGGCAGATAACTCACAATGGGAAGTTGTAAAAACAACTCGCTTACAATGCCAATTAAATCATGAAGTTCCATATTATGGCGAAGCTATTTTCAGCGCTACCGCGAGCAAAAATAAAGACCTGCTATTTAACTTGGATATGGTTGTCCGTCCTGACAATTACAGTATTGCTGGTTTAAAAGCAGTCCCGCCAATCTGGCGAGCAGGTTTACCAGCACGTGATATTGCTGACATGAAATTACTACGAAAATTTGACGGCGAACTGGGTAACAAAACGGCATGGGAAATGTTGACCGAGCTTGAAAAAGGCTACCAACCTACTTTTTATTACCAAGACTGGCAAAATAGTGCCGATAAAATTGCCGTTGGCTTATCGAACATTAATTTTAAACAAGCCTATTGGGCATTTTTACAATGCCGCGATGAATTACTGCCATACAGCTTTGAAGATATTTCCTTCACGATTATGAATTATCAACCAAATACCAGTAAACTTACTAAATCATCAAAACAACGTTTAGATAAAATTGCTGAGTATTTAAAGTACGATACGACGATTGCGGCTATTTCGATTGACTCATACACAGATAGCTACGGTGGTCGTTGGAACAACTTAGAGCTGTCTAAAAAACGAGCTCAAGCGATCAAAGAATATATGGTGAGCCTAGGAATTGATGAAACTAAAGTTGAAACGCAAGGCTTTGGTGAAAAACGTCACGTAGCGACTAACGATAATATTTTGGGCCGCGATAAAAACCGCCGCTTAGTGATACAAATTGAGAAGATGTAGCTAAAAGAAGTAATGCCATTTAGCTATATGACGACTGTTGTTAAGGGTTAAGCTTTTTAAACGTGGCTCTTTTTTTCAACCAACCATCACCAAACTGAAACACCGCTAAGCTCAGTAATATAATGACAGCGCCAATAAGTAATTGTTGATCAATTGCTTCATTATTTAACCAGCCCCCTAAGCCAATCGCAAAGCTTGGTGTGATCAAGGTGGTTAGCGCCACGGTACTAGCTGGTAATTTTTGTAACACATGAAAATAAGCAAGCGAACCAACCAATGAGCCAAACACGCCCAAATACACAATTGACCACAGTGATTTTACTGTCCACGTACTCGTATTGAGCTCACCATCGAACAACCACCAAGTAATAAAAAATAAGGGCGTAACAAATACTAATGCACCAAATGTGGTCGCCATTGGATGAATAGCAATTTTTATTCGCTTGATCATCACCCCACTTAAACTAAAAAAGCACACAGCCATAAATACGTAAGCTAAACCCTGCATTTGCATCAATGAGCCTTGCATGTGTTTTTCACTCACCAAAAATAACCCCAATAGCGCAAATGCTAACGCAATTAGTTTAACAACGCTGAATTTTGGCTCGTTGAGTAATCGCTGTGCTAATAAACCAGATAAAATTGGTGCCAGACCAAACATTAATGATATCAGCCCTGATGGGACTGTTTTAGCTGCCATATAACTCAACAGCATGCCACCATATATGCCGATACTCGAATAACCATACAAAAAACACGCACGACGGTGCCAAGGGACACGAATATTCGCAATCGCCACAACTAAAGCAGCCAGCACTAATCCTATCGACATCCGTAACAATACCGCGAGCGTTGGTGTAACAGACTCACTGCTCCAAACAATTCCCAAAGGCGTTGTTGACCAAATTAAGACCATTAAAAAATATGATGCTTTAACGCTCACAAGCGAATCCTTTTAGCAAAGTGGCGATAACAAAGAGGAAGGAGATACAGCACTAACCGCTTTGAAATCGCGGTTAGTAAAAAACAACTTAACCGCAGCGCAGCAATGGGCGGACAACTGATAGATTCAGCCATGGGCGCATGGTTAGGGCTCGGTTAACTTGTTGCATGTAAATAGTATTCTTAATAATAAATTGAATTTATAGGAATAGCAGAACTGGTTAATAAGTCAACTGCTAGAGTGGTTTTTATACCAAAAACTGACTTCACAATGATGGCTTGTAAATCATAAGTTACATTTAATTTCTTTGATTTGTAACAAAACTATTTAAGTTTGTGCCAACTAGTTATATCTTGCCTGCCTCTCACGATGTTTTAGGGGCAAAAAGTGCTTAAAAATAAAACAATAGGCAGCATGTTAATTGTTGCAGGTACCACTATCGGCGCAGGGATGTTGGCGCTACCAATCGCTTCTGCGGGACTTGGCTTTACAACCGCATTAGCATTAATTATTTCAATATGGGCGTTAATGACTTATACCGCATTATTAATGCTCGAATTACATCAACATGCTGATCGCGATGCCACGCTAAATACGTTAGCAAAATCATGGTTAGGTAAACGCGGCCAATATCTGGCTAATTTTTCGGTGATGTTTTTATTCTATGCGCTTTGCTCAGCTTACATTGCAGGTGGTGGTGCGCAACTACAAGAAAAAATAAATAACGGCTTTAGCCTCGATATTGCGCCGCAAGTCGGCTCAGTCATTTTAGCTGTCGTAATAGGCACAGTTGTTACCTTAGGCACCAGTAAGGTCGATAAGCTAAACCGAGTGTTATTTAGCATCAAAATTGTGGTACTGGCGAGCTTATTTTATATGTTAACCCCGTATGTTCATGGCCAACATTTACTCGAAATGCCCATTGAACAAGGCCTTATTTTATCAGCTATTCCTGTGGTATTTACCTCTTTTGGTTTTCATGGTTCGATCCCATCGATCGTTAAATATGTTGGTTTAGATATTAAAACCTTACGCCGTGTCATGATTGCCGGAGCAGCTTTACCGCTGGTTATTTACATTTTTTGGCAGTTGATCAGCCAAGGTATGATGAGTCAAGCTGAATTACTAAAAAGCTCTGGCTTACCAGGCTTTGTGGCAAGTATTGCCAGTATCGCTAATAACGCAGCTGTTGCCACTGCAGTTAACCTATTTGCAGACTTAGCACTGGCAACCTCATTTTTAGGGGTGAGCCTAGGATTATTTGATTTCTTTGCTGATGCCTTTAAAAAAGGAGATGGTAATAAAGATCGGATAAAAACAGCCCTCATTACTTTTATCCCGCCATTAGGATTTGCATTGTTTTACCCACAAGGTTTTATTATGGCGCTTGGCTATGCAGCTATCGCTTTAGTCGTACTAGCAGTGTTTTTACCCGTAGCAATGGTTTATAAGCAGCGTAGCAGCGATAAAGGCGGCTATACAGTGCGTGGTGGTAATTTTGGTCTGGCAGTAGCGGCGCTTTGCGGCGTGCTTATTATCAGCGCCCAAGGGCTGCAGATGGCAGGTTTAATCCCCGCGATAGGTTAATGCAAAAAGGCACCTAAATGGTGCCTTTTGGTATTTTAACTAACTTGAGTTAGATTAAACATGTGTTTAACTCAATCATCAAGCTTTGCAAATAGCTTTGGCAAATCTTGCTCTGCTATAGGCGGGCTGTAGTAATAACCTTGCACTATAAAGCAGTTATTGTTTTGTAAAAACTCCACTTGCTCTATAGTCTCAACGCCTTCGGCTACCACATTCAATTTTAGCTTTTGTGCCATCGCTATAATTGCCGCAGTGATCTCCATGTCATTTGGATCATCCGGTATATCTTTAACAAACGAGCGATCAACTTTTAAAATATCAACCGGAAAACGTTTTAAGTAGCTCAATGACGAATAACCCGTGCCAAAGTCATCTATCGATATTGACACCCCAAGCGCTTTTAACTGATGTAATTGCGAAATTGCCGCTTCCACATTCCCCATTAGCATGCTTTCGGTTAATTCCAGGTGTAACTGCTTAGCCGGCACCTTGGTTTTCTTAATAATCGATGCCAACAACGGCACTAACTTAGCATCTTTAAACTGACGAGCAGAGAGGTTAATCGAAATATTATTTTCTCGCCCTTGCGCTGCTAATCTTGCTGCAAATTCACACGCTTCTTGTAGCACCCAAGCACCTAACTCAACTATTAAACCTGTTGCCTCAGCTATTGGGATAAACTTGGTAGGCGGGATCATCCCTTCAGTTGGGTGGAACCAGCGGATCAAGGCTTCATAACCGACCACATGCTGCGTGCGACTATCAACTTGTGGTTGATAAAAAATCACAAATTGCCGAGCTTTGATTGCTAAGCGCAGTTCATTTTCAATAAACAGCCGCTCATTCGCAGCGGCATCAAGTTCTTGACTATAAAAGTGATAAGTATTGCGCCCTTTAGCTTTGGCCTCATACATAGCTAAATCAGCGTGTTTTAATAACTGGTCTTCTTCTTGGCTATCATATGGTGCCATTGTGATGCCAATACTAGCACTAATAATGACCTCGTTATTGCCAAGCATAATTGGCACATTCAATGTTTTTTGAATAGTGTTAGCGACATCCATTGCATGCTCTTGACGCTCAATACCACTAAGTAAAACTGCAAACTCATCGCCACCTAAACGGGCAATTGTATCTTCCGCACGCAGTCGTTTTTTCAAACGGTTAGCAACTTCAACTAATAGCTGATCACCGGCATCATGACCAAGTGTGTCGTTAATACGCTTAAACTCATCTAAATCAAAATAGAATAAAGCAAACGCATAATGGCCACGCTCTGCAAGCGCCATTGACTTACGTAATTGCATTCTAAAGAAAGTACGGTTAGCCAGCCCTGTTAAGGTGTCGAAATAAGCCAATTGCTCCATTTTTCGCTGGCTTTCTTTAACAAACGAAATATCCTGTGCTGAGGCAACATAACTGGTGATGCTGCCACCGTCTTCGCGAATTGGTGAGATACTGAGCGATACCCAGATTGGCTTTTTATCTAAACCTTGGATCAAAGTATCGCCACGCCAATAATTTCGGCTGCGTAAATCGATATCAATGTCATCAACCAAAATAGCCATTTCTTTGGCGATAATGCTTAATAGCGGTGACTGCATAAAATGGTTTTCTTCAAACCCAGTCATTTCTAACATTTTTGGATTGACGTATTCAATCACGAAGTTTTGATCGGTGATCACTACCCCTGTGCCTGAGAAAGCAACTGCTTTAGATAATCGGTTAGCGGCTTTTTCGGCAATTTCTTTTTCTGTAATACGCTGATTCAGACCATCAATAAGCTTACGAATTTCAATCGCCATATCGCGAAAAGAACCATTTAAAGTACCAATTTCATCTTTGTTTTCTTTTGGAAATTCAATTTGTAAGTGCCCTTTGCCAAAACTGGTTACCGCATAAACTAAAGAATGAATACGGCGTAAAACGAGTTGGTAAAGTGCTTGATGTAATAACAGTGCGACTAAAATGGCATATAAAATAAACAATCCAAAAAACTTCACCTTTAGCTCTTCAAGCGCTGAAAGTGCTGATGAACGTTTTTTGTAAATACCAATATACCAGTCTAAATTATCAACTTTACGAATATTAATGATGTGCGTTTCACCATCTTGTACAAAAGAGTCTGCGTATTCTGGTAAATGCATTTTGATAGTCTGATTGATCAGCTCTTGTAGATCGCCATTAACAAAATCATGAGTACGTAATGGTTTGCCTGCTTTACCGTAGGTTTCGTAAAGGTTTTTATTCAGATCAGGATGAGCAAGTAATTGCCCTTGGCTATCAAAAACAAATAAGTGCTGCTCCTTGTCACCGATCGGTAATTGCGAAATAAGCGTATCGAGTGCTAAATCGCTGCCAGTAACACCTAAAAATTCATTTTCAAGATAAACTGGCACCAGTAAACTCACCACCCATTTATGCCAAATTTTATCGTAGTAAACTTTAGACCACACAGCCGAACGGGTTGGATTAAGCGCTTCTTTAGCGTAATTAAAACTTTGATTATCAATAAACTGATGAGAGCCTGGAACATTCAGAGCCCAATTAGGTGGCGCAATACGGATAAAATTATCTTTGGTGATTAAATAAAAGTTAAAGAAATCTTGGATCAAGGTAGGCGCTACGATTTTCCATAACGATTCAGAATCATTAATGAGTTTTTTATAAAAAGGTGAGTACTTATCTTGTGGCATAAAAGCCGCAGATAAACCATCATCAGAGGCGCTGCGAATACTGCCATCGGGGTCAAAGCTGAGCTGCGCACTTTGGCTACTGAGCAATTGCGAGGAATTATAGAATAATTGGCTAGAGACGACGTTATTCGCTTGCTCCGCAATATTAATTTTGGTTTTCACCAGAGTATTAAACTGACGGATCAGACGTTCGCTGGAATGCTTGAGAACTTCATGTTCTTCAAATACCAATTGTTTTTCTTCTGATTTTAGCATTAACACCGCTGCACAGATCCCAGCAATTAAACAAATTGCCGAAATTAACAGCGAAAGCTTCATACTCAACGAATTTACACCAAAGCGTGATGGTGGGCGTCTATACACCACAGGACAACCTTATTTTTAATAATTATTTTTATTTAAATTCACCTAAATAAATATACCAGATCCCTATTTAGATTTATAAATTTTTCGTTGAAATTACTGAAAAAATCCCATATCAAAAATAAACTATCCTTTGGCGGCGATAAAACCCGCTAGAGTGTTGACTTTATAGCCCACTCTCCATACATTAAGAGTATGAATATAATATTTTCGCAATTACATTTTTCGTTTTTTAGCTTCTTTAGATAGAAGAGGCTTACCTGTTTGCGAGATTAAATCAACCGAATAGCAAAGCCTCCCAATTGGGAGGCTTTTTTGTTTTTATTACCCAAAAGGTAATTTTTTGGAATGAGGAACCCAAAAATGACTAATGATGTACTTAATTCACTTAGACACGATATCAATGAAATTGATTCTGACCTATTAGTGCTATTAGCAAAACGTCGCCGTATTAGCCACGGCGTTGTAGAATATAAGATTGCTAATAATAAACCGATACGTGATGAGGCCCGAGAACTTGCCTTGTTAGAAAAACTCATCGGTTATGGTAAGTCTCTTGGTTTGGACGCTTATTATGTGAATAACGTTTTCCAAACAATTTTAGAAGATTCAGTACTTAATCAACAAGCCATGTTACAGAAGAACTTAAACCCAGATGCTATGAGTGAAACACACCGTGTTGCTTATTTAGGTGGTCAAGGTTCTTACAGCCAACTTGCTTGTCATAAATATTTTAGCCGTCGCCCAGGTAAACTTGTTGAAATGGGCTGCTCTAGCTTTGAACAGATCACTGGTAAAGTTGAAAATGGTCAAGCAGATTTTGGCTTATTACCCATTGAAAACACCAGCTCTGGCAGTATTAACGAAGTGTTTGATTTACTGCAACACGCACAAGTCTCCATCGTTGGTGAAGTAACCCACAGTGTTGAACATTGTTTATTGGTCACACCGGGTACTGAGCTTAGTCAGATCAGTAAGATTTTTGCTCACCCGCAACCATTCGCTCAATGTAGTCGCTTTTTACAAGGCTTAGGAGATATTCAACATGAAACATGCGATTCAACCTCAAGCGCTCTACAATTAGCATTAGATACCCCTAATAGCGCAGCAATTGGTTCAGCTCAAGCGGGTAAGAATGTGGGTTTAGAAGTGATTAAATCAGGCCTTGCGAATCAACGTGAAAATCATAGCCGTTTTATTGTAGTTGCCCGTAAGCCTCTTTATGTATCAAAACAGATCCCGACTAAAACCAGTTTAATTATGGCAACTAAACAACAAGCAGGTTCTTTGGCTGATGCGTTGATGATTTTCAAAGAACATAATATCAACTTAGTAAAACTAGAATCACGCCCTGTGCCGGGTAACCCATGGGAAGAAGTATTCTATGTGGATTTAGAAGCAAACCTGGTTGATAACCATGTTAAGCAAGCACTTGAAGAACTTAAAGAACACACCCAATATGTACGCGTACTGGGCTGTTACCAAAGTGAATCGCTGCAAGCTGTTAGTATAGAAAGTTAAGCGCTAAGTAAAATATAAAAAAGGGCTAAAATTAGCCCTTTTTTATTATCTGTTTTTCACACAGCGGTTATCAATCAAGTACTTTCGCATCATTAGCTTTGTTTAACAGGCTGCGACTTTGCGTTAAAAAATGCGCAGTAGCATCTGAAAAATACGCTTTAGCATCCGCAAATGAATCAATTAAAGCGGCCTTATCACCGGCTTTTAATTTTGCCAAGGTACTTGCAAACGTATCTTGATATTGTGCAAGTAAAGGCTCTACGTTATCAAATTGCGCTAGCATAATGTCTGAATAAAGCTCTGGTGATTGTGCGAATAAGCGCCCTACCATCATCAACTCTAATTGGTAAATCGGTGACGAACAACTGCGGAGCTCCTCGAGAGTATGACCTTGTTTTGCTAGAAACTGACCGTATACAAAAGTGGTTAAATGGCGCATAACCTGAATAATTTGCATGGCTTCATCGTGCTTTTGCGCATCGAGTTCAACAAGTTGACAGCCCCACACTTGCAGTTGCGATAATAAACCTTGGGCAATCTCATGGTTACGGCCTTCGCAAACCACCACTGTTTGCTTTACCCAATGAGAAATATCAGGACCAAACATTGGATGTAAACCTACTACAGGACCGCTATGCACTGCTTTTAATACTTTTAACGGTGCTTGCTTAACTGAAGTAATATCAACTAATAAACAATCATCATCGAGCTTAGGTAAGGCAGTAACCACTGTTTCTAAGGCATTAATTGGCACACTGATCATCACCAGTTTTGCACCCGCTAATGTTTCTTGCGCGTTACTTTGCTGTTCTTTGTCGAGTATTCTAACTTCATACCCTGAGCGGATAAATTGCTGAGCAAACAATTGCCCCATAGCGCCTTGACCACCAACAATCACAATAGGTGATAACTGTGGCGCGCTACATGCTAATTTAGCCTGTTGATTTTGGTAAGCTTCGCGCATCATACGGCGTAGGATATCTTCCACCAATTCAGGATTAACACCTTGGTTAATCGCTTCTTGGCGACGAGCAGCTAATAAAGTAGCTTCACGATCAGGCGCATGCAGTGGCGCACCCGTTTGTTGTTTGATTGCGCCGATCTGCTCGGTAATACTATTACGTCTAGCCAGCAGTGCAACCAACTGGGCATCACATTCATCGATCCCCTCTCTTAACTTATCTAACTCTTTTATATCCGCCACGCGACTACCACCTTAGAAACTGCAATTTCGTACATTTAAATTTACATAAAAGTAAACTAATCAATACGATAAATACTAACAGGATCGCTTAGTTGTTAAAAGGCTAAATAAGCAAAAGAATGAGGGTTTAAGCGTTAAGCCATAAGTTATAAGTTGGCCGAGTTGTATTTGATTTATGAGTAATTCTTGGATGGGTATTTTTTTGCTGAACTTCTCTGCGCTCTAATCAAGTTATGGTGATCACTTTAACGTTGAGCGATCTTAATCTTTTAACTTTATCCTTTAACCTCACTAGCCTTCTAATTCGATAACTTTACTCTACCTAACTTACTATCTCTAAAAACCAAAACGGGTTGCAGCCCGAAGGTTGCAACCCGTTTTTTTGCGTTGATAAACAGCGCGTATTAGTTAAGTTTTTCTCTAATACGTGCAGATTTACCAGAACGCTCACGTAGATAGTAAAGTTTCGCACGGCGAACTGCACCGCGACGCTTAACTGCTACGCTATCGATAAGAGGGCTGTGCGTTTGGAATACACGCTCAACACCTTCACCGTTCGAAATTTTACGAACTGTGAATGCTGAGTGAAGACCACGGTTACGCTTAGCGATTACAACACCTTCAAAGGCCTGTAGACGCTCTTTAGCACCTTCTTTTACTTTTACCTGTACAACCACTGTATCACCAGGGCCAAATGCAGGTACGTCTGTTTTAAGCTGCTCATCTTCAAGCGCTTTAATAATATTTTGGTTTACTTTTGCCATTATGTTTCTCACTTTCCTAGGTGTAACTGTCTTCTAGCCACAAGCTTTTTGGTACTCTTGCTGAAATTTCGCGAGTAATACCGCTTGCTCCTCAGTCAGAGCTAGGTTATGCAACAAGTCAGGACGGCGTAACCAAGTTCTGCCTAATGACTGCATCAGCCGCCATTTTGCTATCTCTTGGTGGTTTCCGCTGAGTAATACAGCAGGAACCTGTTTGTCGTCCAATGTTTCTGGCCGTGTATAGTGAGGACAATCTAGCAAGCCATCCGAAAATGAGTCTTGCTCTGCTGACTGGTTGTGTCCTAATACACCCGGCACTAATCGCGCTACTGCGTCAATTAATGTCATGGCTGGTAGTTCACCACCACTCAAAATAAAATCACCAATCGACCATTCTTCGTCAACGTATGATTCTATTATTCTCTCGTCTATACCTTCATAGCGACCGGCAATTAAAATCAGTTTTTTAGAGCTGGCGAGTTCGCTTGCCCCTTGCTGATCTAATTTGCGCCCTTGCGGGGACATATAAATTACTTTTGCACCATCTCCTGCCGCCTGTTTGGCGTCAAGAATGGCTTGTTTCAGTGGTTCAACCATCATTAACATACCTGGACCGCCCCCGTAAGGACGATCATCCACGGTTCTATGCTTATCAATAGCATAATCTCGTGGGTTCCAGCAGTTAAAGTCGATCAGACCATTTTTTACTGCTCGACCAGTTACACCTTGAGTTGTAATGGCATCAAACATGTCCGGGAAAAGGCTGATAACCCCTACCCACAACGAACTCGTTTGACTCATTAAAAGCCAGGATCCCAGTCTACTGTAATTTCTTTTGCATCGTGCTTAATCTCTTTAATAACTGAATCAGTTAAAAACGGAATTAAACGCTCTGCTTGGCCAAATGCATCTTTATTGTTTGCTTTCACAACCAATACGTCATTTGAGCCTGTCTCCATCAGGTCATCAACTATGCCTAAGTCATAACCTTTATCGGTTACAACAGACATGCCAATGAGATCTCGCCAATAGAACTCACCTTGCGGGAGCTCTGGTAATTGCGCTGCATCCATTGAGATTTCTGCATGGGTATAAGCCATTGCTTCGTCTCGATCGTTTACTTGCGCAAATTTAGCGATAAAGCCTTTGTTGTGGCGACGCCAGTCGACCACTTCTAAGGTCTGCCATTTACCTTGCTGCCCTATCAACCACGGGCTGAAATCGAAGATCCCTATGGGATCATCAGTAAATGAATGTACCTTAAGCCAGCCCTTTATACCATATGGGGCACCGAGCTTTCCTACGACAATGATTGATGAGGTGTTCTCTTGACTCATGGTTACACTTACGCCTATTAAGCCGCTTTACGAGCGTCTTTAACTAACTTATTTACGCGATCTGAAAGAGATGCGCCCTGACCTACCCAGTGTTCTACACGAGATAAATCTAAACGTACTTTTTCTTCTTGACCACTAGCAATTGGGTTAAAAAAGCCTACTTTCTCGATGAAGCGACCGTCACGCGAGAAACGGCTATCCGCAACCACAATTTGATAGAAAGGGCGTTTTTTAGCGCCACCACGTTGCAAACGAATAGTTACCATACCGTCCTCTAAATAGATTGACTGTTTTCATTAATAAGATTTACTCCCCAGTATGGGGAGCTGGGGAATTGTACGAGTTTTTAGCAACAATGCAAGTAAGAAGTGACTCGAAATGACTGTTAAGTTGATTAAACTATGATCTACGCGTTAAATCAGGCTATATAGAACTTTCAACGCATAATTTATCTACAAAAAAAGAGGCTATTTGCCTCTCTTTTTAGTTAACTGACTCGCTACATCAGCATGGCGTCAGTTAAAACATTAAAATTTAGGGCCACCGCCACCCATCATTCCTGGTGGTAACATGCCTTTCATGCCGCGCATCATTTTCATCATGCCGCCTTTACCTTTCATTTTTTTCATCATTTTTTGCATCTGCGTAAACTGTTTTAGCAGCTTATTGATCTCTTGTACTTGCGTACCAGAGCCTGCTGCAATACGCTTTTTACGAGAGCCTTTAATGATCTCTGGACGCGCACGCTCTTTTTTCGTCATTGAGCTGATGATCGCTTCCATCTGAATAAAGGTTTTATCACCCATCTGACCTTTCACTGCATCAGGCAGGTTTTGCATACCAGGTAATTTATCAAGCATTGACATCATGCCGCCCATGCTTTTCATTTGCTTTAATTGATCAGCAAAATCATCAAGAGTAAAGCCATCACCTTTAAAAACTTTTTCAGCAACTTTTGCAGCTTGCTCTTTATCGACTTTCATTTCGACTTCTTCGATCAATGAAAGTACATCCCCCATACCAAGTATACGCGATGCGATACGATCTGGATGGAAAGGCTCAAGCGCATCAGTGCGCTCACCAACACCCATAAACTTAATAGGCTTGCCGGTAATATGGCGGATTGATAGTGCAGCACCACCGCGCGCATCACCATCGGTCTTGGTTAGTATCACACCGGTCAGAGGTAATGCTTCATCAAACGCTTTGGCAGTATTGGCAGCATCTTGACCCGTCATGGCATCAACCACAAACAAGGTTTCGATTGGGTTAATAGCATGATGAAGATTTTTAATCTCGTCCATCATGTCATTATCAACATGCAAACGACCTGCGGTATCAACTAATACAACATCGATAAATTTCTTTTTCGCATGAGAAATAGCTGCCTTCGCAATATCAACCGGCTGTTGTGAAATGTCACTTGGGAAAAACTCAACACCTACTTCATCGGCCAGTGTTTCCAACTGTTTAATAGCCGCAGGACGATAAACGTCGGCACTGACTACTAATACTGATTTCTTTTTACGTTCTTTTAAGAATTTGGCAAGCTTAGCAACACTGGTCGTTTTACCCGCACCTTGCAGACCCGCCATCATTACAACGGCTGGCGGTTGTGCGTTTAGGCTCAACTCTTCGTTTGCTTCACCCATGGCTTTTTCAAGCTCTTCGCGAACGATTTTAATGAACACTTGCCCAGGACTTAGGCTCTTAGTTACTTCAATACCTACCGCGCGCTCTTTAACTTGTTTAACAAACTCACGAACAACGGGTAAAGCGACGTCGGCTTCTAAAAAAGCCATACGCACTTCGCGTAGTGTATCTTTTATATTGTCTTCAGTAAGGCGTCCACGGCCGCTGATATTCTTTAAGGTTTTACCTAATCGTTCTTGGAGGTTCTCAAACATGTAAAGGTTCCGATCAAACGTGATATACCAATTTCCCAACCAACGTTATTGCCGCAAGTTTAGCACTTACTATTAATAGCGCTGATTTCATATAATCAGTATTATTAAAATTTTAATTAAAAACAGTATACCGTAAATGGTGGCGCACAATACAGTGTTCAAGTGAGCTGTTTGAGTTTCTTTTTACAAACTCTATGCATTTGCCTCACTATAAAATACAATGCCATTACTCTAACAAGGAATATTTGACTCAAATTGAGTGGCCCAAGCACTATGCTGATTATTAGTTTAACTATTATTGCCAGTTTATTTTATATCTTCGCGACGTCTCACGTGCTGTCTCGGTTATTTCACCAACAAGGTCCGAGCCAAAAGCTGACGGTTATCCTCAGCACGGTGGCAATTTTAGCCCACATGTTATTACTGGTGAATTCAGTGTTTCGCGCCGATGGCCAAGATTTAAGTATTGTTAATGTATCACTGTTAACCTGCTGGGTGATTGTGGTCTCTGTCACTACGGTGTCGTTAAAATTCCCTGCCACATTATTACTGCCTGTTGTCTATGGCTTTGCTGCTTTGCTAACAATTGCCAGCTTATTTATCCCGCATCATATTTTATTGCAAAGTATTGATGTTGAAATAGGTTTAGTCACTCATATTTCGCTTTCCCTGCTTGCATACTGTGTGTTAATTATTGCCACTTTATATGGCGTACAGTTTTACTTTATTGATAAACGCTTAAAACGAAAAGACTTAGCGATTGTGCATAGCCATTTACCGCCATTAATGGTGGTTGAACGCCAACTCTATCACTTATTAACGCTAGGCACGGTTTTGTTAACCTTAGCGTTATTATCTGGTTTTATTTTTCTTGATGGCATGTTTGCTAGTGAATTTATTCATAAAACTGTTTTATCATTAATTGCTTGGGCTATGTTTGCAACGGTGACAATTGGTCACTTAAAGCAAGGCTGGCGTGGGAAACCGGTCGTACTAGCTATCATGGCTGCTGCTTTTGTTTTAACGCTGGCTTATTTTGGCAGTCGTTTTGTGCAAGAGGTGATCCTGAATAAGTTTTAACTTGACTCAGGCAGCTCACTCCCGCTTAATACGCATTGGTTAAATAAAAAAGGATCCTTCTTTGGACGACATCTCTACAAGTGTTTTGTTTATAATACTTGGAATACTCATACTTTGTTCTGCATATTTTTCTGGTTCTGAAACGGGCATTATGTCAATTAACAGAATCCGCTTACGCCACCTTGCTAAAGAAAATCACCGCGCAGCAAAGCGTGTCAACAAACTTTTGAGCCGTCCTGATAGACTTATTGGCCTTATCCTTATCGGTAATAACTTGGTGAATATTGCTGCCGCGCAGGTTGCAACCATTATCGGTATTCGTTTATATGGTGATTTAGGTATCGCTATTGCCACTGGCGCACTAACTTTAGTCGTGCTTATATTTGCAGAAGTAACGCCTAAAACGCTAGCTGCGCTTTACCCTGAAAAAGTTGCCTTTCCTAGTTCGGTGATACTCAAAGGGTTACTAAAAATTCTCTTTCCATTTGTCGTCGTCGTTAACTGGATGACCAATGGTATATTACGCCTATTTGGTATTAGTGCTGCACAAATAGATGAGCACAGCATGAGTAAAGAAGAATTAAAAACGGTGCTGAATGAATCGGGTGCGCTGATCCCCGCGCGTCACCAAAGTATGTTGACCTCCATTTTAGATTTAGAGCAAGTCACTGTCGAAGATATTATGATCCCGCGCAACGAAATTGTTGCCATTGATATCAATGATGACTGGAAACTAATTAGTAAACAGCTTACCCATGCACAACACACGCGAGTACTTTTATATCGCGACCAAATTGATGATGCGGTAGGCTTTATTCACTCACGGGATGCACTGCGGTTATTAACAAAAGAGCAATTTGATAAACCATCATTGCTTCGCGCAGTTCGTGAGATTTATTTTATTCCTGAAGGTACGTCGCTCAATACTCAGCTATTTAAATTTCAGCAATCAAAAGAGCGTATCGGTTTAGTAGTTGATGAATATGGTGATATTCAAGGATTAGTTACCCTCGAAGATATTCTTGAAGAAGTGGTCGGTGACTTTACCACTACGCAAACACGTACTCCAAGTGAAGAAGTTGTGTCACAAGATGATGGCTCATTTTTAGTTGATGGCGGTGCTAACGTACGCGATCTAAACAAAGAAATGGATTGGGAGTTCCCTCTTGATGGCCCGAAAACATTAAGTGGCTTAATTGTCGAATACTTAGAAGACATTCCTGATGCCAACTTGAGTTTGCGTATTGCAGGCTATCCGATTGAAGTTGTTGAAGTAAAAGAGAACATGATCAAACTGGTGCGCATTCAAGCGAACAAGCGCAAAATATAAGCAATATCTGTAGAGTAACCTATGGTTACTCTACTCCCTCAGCTCATCCCCGCAACAAATTTTTTGTTCATTATTCTCTATAAAGTGTTAATTATTAGGCTATTATATTTGTAACTTTATAGATGTGGAAAATGCAATGGAAGATATCTCTATCGAGACCCTGTACACCAAAGCGATTGAAATGCTAATGACCTATGGCCCTCGATTTTTATTGGCAATCTTTGTTTTAATTGTTGGTTGGTGGTTTGTTGGCCGTATTGCCAGTATGGCTGAAAAATCAATGGCAAAGGTAAAATTTGAAGCCGGATTAAGTCATTTTTTGGTCTCCTTCTTATCGGTTATTTTAAAGTTGCTATTACTGATCTCAGTCGCATCAATGATTGGTATAGAAACAACCTCGTTCATTGCTATGCTCGGTGCTGCAGGCTTAGCGGTCGGTATGGCATTACAAGGCAGCCTAGCGAATTTCGCCGGTGGTGTGCTGATCTTATTTTTTAAACCATTTAAAATTGGTGATGTCATTGAAGCCCAAGGCTATATGGGTAAAGTGGTTGAAATTCAAATATTTGTTACCGTACTACTCACTTATGATAATGAAAAAATTATTATCCCAAATGGTGCACTTTCTAATGGCTGTGTAAAAAACAAGTTTGCAGAACCAACTCGCCGCGTCGATATTGAGTTTGGTATTAGCTACAGTGATGATGTGCTTAAAGCGCGAGAAGTACTAATGGGCGTGTTAAATAGCTACGAGTTAGTACTCAAAGATGAAGCAAAACAACCGGTTGTGCATGTAAGTCAGCATGGCGATAGCCATATCGGCATGTTGGTCTGGGCATGGGTTGATTCTGAAAATTACTGGCCAGTGTATTTTGGTTTATACGAACGCGTTAAAATTGCCTTCGATAAAGAAAATATTACCATTCCATTCCCACAGCGCGATGTACATATTCATCAATTCCCAGGGAAATAAACTAATACTAAAAAGCCCGCTGTGCGGGCTTTTTAAAATCTTGAATCTTGTCAGATCAGCTAAATAACCTTTCTAACCACCCTTTATCTAAATCGTCTTCACAACGTTTAAGCTGAGCCGCATAGCGACTTGCACGATTTTTTACTTTATTAGCCACTGCCATTAACCACTTTTTATTTTTATAGGTGCCGCGTTTATAACCGCCCCAGCCTTCGTGGTAATTTAGGTATTGCGCGTAGGCATCCCATTTCGAGATGCCATTAACTTTATGAGTCTTATAAACAAACCAGCCCATAAAGTCGATAGCGTCATCAAAATCATCGCGATCTGCGCCGCTATTACCCGTTTCACGAATATAATCAGACCAGGTGGGAGTTTTTGCTTGTGAGTAGCCGTAAGCTGAACTTGCTCGCCCTGTGGGAATAACCCACAAAAAGTATTCCATTGGCGGTGCAGCATCGTGTTTAAAGGAGCTTTCTTGATACATCATGCTCATTAGTACATGTTTAGGTGAGCCCCATTTTTCTTGGGCATCTTTTGCGTCATAGTACCAATCGCTTTTTTCTTCAAAAATTTTACATATATCATTAGGTTGCTTTGGAGGGGCTGTTGCGCAACCAGTTAACAGAGCCCCCAGCGATAAAATAATTAAACTATTTTTCATTTTTTTTTATGCTCGCTGAACTTTTTATAAAAGTATAAGTCTTATTTTATGAATGCGCAGTTTAGCATTGTTTATCCCTGAAGAATCTTTACGCAGCCAACTTGGGCTGCGTTTTTTTGCCTGCTTATTTAGCTACAAACTTACTTAGTGGCAAAATAATCATCTAAAAATGCATTAAATGTTTGATTATCAGCGGCTTTCAACTCGCGTTCAGCAATAACTGACTGTTCTGCTTGTTGTTTTAAATAGCTGTCTGAATACACTTTATATGGCGTATCTTGATGTTGTTGCTGGTAACTTTTTGCCAACGATAAGGCAAAATAACCATTATCAATACCAGACCCTTTCAGTTGACTAACGTAGCGCCCTGAGTATGTTAATTCAGGATCTGCTATCCATTGGCTTAATCGAGTAATCGTTTCGCTGTAATAGCTAACGCCGTAAGCATTATCCATATAGGCTGCAACTTGTTGTAACTGTACGAAGATCTCTGCTCCCCACGTTGCTAGACTGCGTAAACTACCAGAGCGATTTAGCATCACTTCTAAAGCGCGACCTTGGCTTACAACCGTATCTAAATTTTCGGTGCTCCGCTGTTGCGAATCCCAATCCATTGTTGGAGAATCTTTCAATAAGCAATAAGTTAGAAAAACATCTAGGAAATGAATTTGCTCAATATCAATTCCCGTTGCTGCAAATGGATTTACATCTAGAGCCCGGATTTCAATATACTCAATACCGCCACGTAACAGTGCGTCAGTCGGTGTTTCACCACTTTTAGCATTGCGCTTAGGACGAATTGGCGAATAAAATTCGTTTTCAATCTGCAATACATTTTTATTCAATTGTTTAGGCTGGGCATCTTTATAATCAGCAAGCTGACCATAAATATCTGACGGTGAATGAATCGCACTTTTTAATCCTGCTACATATTCATCTAGTGAGTTATACAGTACTTTTAGTGATGACTGAGCACTGTTGGTATAACCCAAATTACCTAAGCGCAAAGCTGTACCCACTTCAAGATAAAGCGTACCTTTACCTAGCTTTTTAAAAGGAAGATCCGTACTGCGCCCTTGTAAAAATGAATTACACAGCGCTGGCGATGCACCAAATAAATAACTGATCAACCATAGTTCTCGTTTGAAGTTACGGATCAGTCCTAAATAACCAGCCGAAATAAACTCTTGTAATGAGCCAGTATCGCCTTTAATCGTTTTTAAACTCTGCCAAAATGACTCTGGAAACGATATATTAAAGTGCACACCGGCAATCGCTTGCATCATGCTGCCATAACGATTTTTAAGACCTTCGCGGTACAAGGTTTTCATGCGTCCAATATTAGAATCACCAAATTGAGCTAATACAATGTCATCTTGATGTTCTATAAAACACGGCATACTGATAGGCCATAATAATTCATCGCCCATCTGTGATAGGGTAAACTTTTGTAAGTCTTGCAGCTGATTTAACGTTTCTTCAGCAGATTCACTAACGGGTGTTATAAACTCTAGTAAAGACTCAGAAAAATCAGTTGTGATATGCCCGTTAGTTAACGCACAACCAACCCCTTTTGGATGACCTTGCTGTGAAATTACACCGTTTGGCTTGATCCGCAACGCTTCTCTTTCAATACCGCGTTGAATGCCTTTAATTGCGTATTTATGCTGTTCTGGGGCTAGCGCTGCTAACGCTTTAGTTAAATCATGTGTAGTCAAAAATGCTTCCTCGAGCCACGTGGCCTAATCATAAGTCAATGGGGGCAAATTGATAATACTCAAGGTTTAATAGTGGCATAACTCTAATTTCCACTATTTTCCAAGAAGGTCACCGTATGTTTGTAAAGCAAACTTGCTGCGGGCAGCCAAGCTATAATAGCCAAATATTTACTAATCTTGCCATTGTAAGAGCTAATATACAATTGCTTTAATGACACCACAGTAATGCAAGATACTGACTAATTAAATGTTTGCTTATTATGTGCAACTCATTGCTGACATTTACTCATTGCTCGTACTAGAGCAATGATATCTATTTATATATTAAGCTATTACCCGCGCACTTTTTGCAAGTTTCTTTGTTTTAGATCATTAAAAAGCTATTTAATAGCTATTTTACTCCTGTGATCACTGAACCTGCTATCATTACATTTGTATGAACTTTATAATCATCACTAATAATAAAGCATGTTTAAGGACTACCTATGCGTCGGGGTCAGCAGTTAATAAACGAAGAAGTCACCTTTTCAGATCACCAGGAGCTCGTCTCCACTACAGATATACGTGGAGTGATAACCTATGCAAATAAAGAATTTTGCAACATTGCCGGCTTCACCCTTGAAGAACTGATTGGCAAAAATCATAATATTGTTCGCCACCCAGATATGCCTAAAGCAGCATTTAAAGAAATGTGGGGAAAACTCAAACAAGGTCATTCATGGCGCGGCATGGTAAAGAATCGCTGCAAGGATGGCCGCTATTATTGGGTTGATGCATTTGTTACTCCTATTTTTGAACATGGTCAACTCGTTGGCTATCAATCAGTACGAACAAAACCGAGCGAACAACTAAAACGACGCGCACAAAGCCTATACACTAAAATAAATGCCGGTAAATCGTTGTCCTCTTGGCGTGAATGGGTAGGTGTTCGCCAAAGTGCAGCCCTACTGATTGGCTTACTTGGTTTAGTACTATTAGCAGCTTTTGTATCTATTGCTGTTGCATTGATAACCACGTTATTTAGTTTACTAATTATGCTATTAAATTATGATGAATTAGTTTTCACACCAACAGCACTGAAACAGCTAAAGGCAGTAAATGATTCTGTATCCCGCTATGTCTATGTCGGCCATCATCCATTTAGTATTAGTGAATATAACCAGCAAATGCTTAATGCTAAATTACGTACCGTATTAGGACGAGTAAAAGATACGACTGTCACGTTTACCGGTATTGCGGCTAATCTAGACCAACAATCAGCATTAACTGAAAAAGGCATTGCCGCACAAGGACAACGCCTTGGCCAAATGGCCACCGCAATGTCACAAATGAGCGCAACCATAGGTGAAATATCGGGCAACACTCATCATACCGCTGAAAAAGTAAATATTACTTACCAAAGCTGCACTGATATAAAACTGCACATTGCAGACAATAGTGCCATGGTGTCTGACCTTGCTTTACAAGTTGAACAAGCGGCAAGTACTGCTAATTCCCTTGCAACCGAGGCGGATAAAATAGGTCAAGTAATGACTGAAATCGAAGGCATTGCAGAGCAAACCAATTTACTGGCATTAAATGCTGCAATTGAAGCCGCGCGTGCTGGTGAACATGGCCGAGGCTTTGCAGTAGTTGCCGATGAAGTGCGTGCATTATCTTCTCGTACTCAACGTGCTACTGCACAAATTCATAGCTCTATTAAAGAAATTCAAGATACCCTGTTTAGCTGGTCTACGGTCATGAAAAACACCAAGGCGCAAGCCGATGAATGTGTAAATACCACCGGACATACTCAAGTTGAACTAGATAGCATTTTCGCGCAAATAAGTGAAATATCACAACTAGCGACACAAATATCTGCTGCCGCCGAGCAACAACAAACTGTCAGCCTCGATATTAGCGACAACATTACACAAATAAAAGGTTACAGTGACGAGAACTTAACGTTGAGCTTTAATGTCGCTAAAGGTGCTGCACAGCTTGTCGAAGGCTCACGTAAAGTTAACGATATTTTACTGACTTTTAAGGTTTAATTAAGCGCGGCTAAATGATAGGGGTTTATCTTTAATAGTTACTTTATAACTTTTTATTCGCAGCGAGTTTAAGGCCAGCATATTCACTGGCCTTAAAACTCAGTTAATCAGTTAGCGTGATGAGAACACTAAACCATTTTCGTCAGCATCAATTACTATCATGTCACCACTTTGATATTCACCTGCGAGTAACTTCTGCGATAATGGGTTTTCAATGGTATGTTGAATAGCCCGTTTGAGTGGTCGTGCACCATAAACCGGATCAAAACCACTGGCTGCAATTCGATCAAGAGCTGCATCACTTATTTGTAACAAGTAACCCATTCCTGTTAGGCGCTCACGTAACTTGCTTAACTGAATATCTGCAATCTCTTTGATATGTTCATTAGCAAGTGGGTGGAATACTACGGTTTCATCAATACGATTAATAAATTCAGGTCTAAACTCATTAACCAAAACCCCCATCACTTTTTCTTTTAACGCTGCATAATCGTTGTTACCGGTTTGCTCTTGAATAATATCTGAGCCTAAATTTGAGGTCATGATGATCACTGTATTTTTAAAATCAACAGTACGACCTTGGCCATCCGTTAAACGACCATCATCTAACACTTGCAGTAGAATATTAAATACATCAGGATGTGCCTTTTCGATTTCATCAAGCAAAATTACAGAATATGGACGACGACGAACAGCTTCTGTTAAGTAGCCACCTTCTTCATAACCAACATAGCCCGGAGGCGCGCCAACTAAGCGAGCAACTGAGTGCTTTTCCATAAACTCAGACATATCAATTCGCACCATCGCGCTTTCAGTATCAAACATATATCCAGCTAACGCTTTAGTCAGCTCAGTTTTACCGACCCCGGTTGGGCCTAAAAATAAAAACGAACCGATTGGCCTATTTGGATCTGCAAGCCCTGCCCGTGAACGACGAATCGCATTCGCCACTGCGACTACGGCTTCGTCTTGACCGATCACTTTATGGTGTAAATGTTCTTCCATTTGCAGCAGTTTTTCACGCTCACCTTGAAGCATGCGCGATACAGGAATGCCAGTCCAACGTGAAAGTATCTCAGCAATTTCATCTTCACCCACTTGGTTTTTAAGTAAGCTCATTTCTTGCATTTCAGCTTGTGAAGCTAAGTCGAGTTTACGTTCCAACTCTGGAATGCGGCCGTATTGCAACTCTGACATACGTTGTAGATCAGTGGCACGACGAGCAACATCTAAGTCTAATCGCGCTTGCTCAAGTTCAGCCTTAATTACTTGAGTACCTTGCAAAGAGGCTTTCTCAGCTGTCCATACTTCATCAAGTTCACGGTACTGGGCTTCAAGATCGGTGATCAGCTCCTGCATCTCAGAACGACGCTTTTGACTGGCGTCATCTTTCTCTTTAGCAAGTGCATTATCTTCGAGTTTTAGCTGGATGATACGGCGCTCTAATTTATCTAATGATTCTGGTTTTGAATCGATTTGTAGGCGAATAGACGAACCCGCTTCATCAATTAAATCAATGGCTTTATCCGGTAGCTGGCGATCGCTAATGTAGCGGTGCGATAAATGCGCTGCGGCAACAATGGCTGGATCGGTAATTTCAACACAGTGATGTAACTCGTAACGCTCTTTCAAGCCTCGAAGAATCGCTATGGTATCTTCTACTGATGGTTCTTCAACAAGCACCTTTTGAAAACGACGTTCTAAAGCGGCATCTTTTTCAATATATTTACGATACTCATCAAGGGTTGTAGCACCGACACAATGCAGTTCACCTCGAGCCAATGCAGGTTTGAGCATATTACCCGCATCCATTGCACCATCAGATTTACCGGCGCCCACCATAGTATGAATTTCGTCAATAAACAGAATCACTTGGCCTTCTTCTTTAGCCAATTCATTAAGCACTGACTTTAAACGTTCTTCAAACTCACCACGGTATTTTGCACCGGCCACCAAGGCTCCTAAATCAAGCGATAACACACGTTTGTTTTTCAAGCCTTCAGGCACTTCGCCATTTATAATACGCTGCGCGAGCCCTTCAGCTATAGCGGTTTTACCGACACCGGGTTCGCCAATCAACACGGGGTTATTTTTAGTACGCCGTTGTAATACTTGAATGGTGCGGCGAATTTCATCATCGCGGCCAATAACAGGATCAAGTTTACCTTGCTCTGCACGCTCAGTTAAATCGATAGTAAACTTTTTCAGCGCTTGACGGGTATCTTCAGCATTCGGATCATCAACTTTTTGACCACCGCGAATAGCTTGTATTGCTGCTTCTATTTTAGTGCTGGTCATATTTAAAGCGCGGAAGATATCACCCAATGGCCCTTTATCATCACACGCTGCTAATACAAATAACTCACTGGAGATGTATTTATCTTTACGCTTTTGCGCGTACTTATCGCATAAGTTGATCAGTGAAACCATGTTATTTGACAACTGCACGTCGCCGCCAACACCTTCCACTTTAAATAGCTTTTCTATCTCTTGTGATAACTTGGTATTAAGTTCATCGGCACTCACACTGGCTTGGGCTAATAACGCACGCACACTTGAGCCACTTTGCTGCAAGAGTGAATACATTAAATGTACTGGTTCAATAAATTGATGATCACGACCAAGCGCTAATGACTGAGCGTCAGAGAGCGCAGATTGAAATTTACTGGTAAATCGATCTAAACGCATAAGGGGTTACCTATTAAAAAAACTAATTACTTAATTAATGGGTATGCTCGGCACTTTGATCAAGGCTTAGGAGAAAATATACTCACTGAATAGACTATTACTTGCGCCAGATCAAAGAAGCCATACGGCCTGTTTGACCATCTCGACGGTATGAGAAGAATTGTTCGCTATTGCTAACTGTACAGTACTCACCACCACTAATATTTCTTATGCCTAGATTAATAAGCTGTGTGGTTGCGAGCAGATAAATATCCGCTAAATATTTACCATCCGCCTGCGCCACAAATGCAGTGTGATGAGATGCTGATTGTTCACAGAAAAGCGCTTTTACTTCACTGCCAACCTCAAACTTTGCAGCACCTATGGCAGGACCTAACCACGCTATAATTTGTTCTGCAGGGCTGCTAAAGTGACGCAAAGTATTAGCGATAATACCCGCATGCAAACCGCGCCAGCCACCATGAATAGCAGCCACCTCATCACCACTTTCACAGGTAAGTAAAACCGGCAAGCAATCTGCTGTCATAATTGCCAGTGGTTGATTTTTTAATCGGGTATACAGCGCATCCGCATCATAATTAGCCTGTGGGTCAAAATACTCATCCACAACAACGACTTCACTGCTATGGATCTGATTAAGCCACACCGGTGCTTTAGGAAGCTGAGCAGCTAAAAGTGCGCGATTCGTTAATACCGCTTGCTGATCATCGCCCACATGTAGGCCTAAGTTTAAACTCATAAAAGGCGCATGCGATACACCGCCCTGACGAGTTGTACTGAGAGCACCTACATTGGTTGGCGCTGTCCAATTAGGATAAAGCATTAAAGCAGCTTAAAAATCGATATTTGGATTAGCTTTGGTGTCTTCACGAAGTACGTGCGTCATGGCAACCATGTCATCAGGAATTGGCGCCTGCCAAGTCATCATTTCACCCGTAATTGGGTGTGCGATACTTAGCTTTACCGCGTGCAATGCTTGACGATTAAATTCACGTAACATTTGGAACAATTCAGGTGTTGCGCCTTTTGGTGGACGTGGACGACCGCCATAGGCTTTATCACCAATCAATGGATGATTAATAAATGCCATATGCACACGAATTTGGTGAGTTCGGCCAGTTTCTAAACGAAGACGTAATCGCGTATGCGCACGGAATTTTTCAGCAACTCGAAAATGCGTAATTGCTGGTTTGCCCTGCTCATGCACAGCCATGTGTGTACGCTGCGTAGGATGGCGGCCAATTGGTTTTTCAACCATGCCACCCGCTGTCATTGTGCCATTACAAATTGCTTCATATTCACGCGTGAAATTTTCACGCTTTTGTAATGCTTTAACTAAATGTGTTTGCGCCTGAATTGTTTTAGCTACCACCATCAAACCGGTAGTATCTTTATCTAGACGATGCACAATACCTGCGCGCGGAACATTAATGATATCTGGATAATGATGCAACAATGCATTGAGCACTGTGCCATCAGGATTACCGGCACCAGGGTGCACAACTAAACCCATAGGTTTGTTGATAACCAAAATATCATCATCTTCATAAACGATGTTTAATTTGATATCTTGCGCTAGATATTCACGTGGGGCTTCAATGCTAGTTTCAACATTGACCGTTTCACCACCAAAGAGTTTTTCTCTCGGGGTGTTTAAAATTTCACCATCCACGGTGATTTTATCATCCAAAATCCACGTTTTTATACGTGAACGTGAATAATCAGGGAACAATTGCGCCAATACTTGGTCTAGACGTTTACCGCCTAACTCAGTTGGCACCTCGGCTTGAAGAGAAATTTGCTCTGACATTAGTAACTTTACCCAATTTACCAGTGCAAGCTGTGCTCGACTGGGTTAGAATCGCTTTTAATAAAAGCATTATATAATAAGCATAGTTTACTCGGTTTTACCCACTTGGCCTAGCCGAAGACATCGAAGGTAACAAATAAAATGATAAATAGAATAGGGAAACGTGCATTCGCCATTGTTTTTACAGTTTCATTACTTGGTTTAGGTGCCTGTTCGTCAGCACCTGATGCAGAAGATATCCAACGCGTTCCTAATAAATCAGCGCAAGCGTTGTATGATGATGCCAAACAAACACTTGATTCAGGCTTGTACGCGCGTGCAATTGAGCTTTTGAGTGCGATTGATTCACGCTATCCGTTTGGGCCTATGTCAAAACAAGTACAAATGGATTTAGTCTACGCCCATTACCAAGCGGGTAATACTGAACAAGCGCTTGCAACAATTGACCGTTTTATTCGCCTAAATCCAAACCACAAAGATTTAGACTATATGTACTACATGCGTGGTTTAGTAAATATTAAAGCCGATAAAAACGCATTCCAAGAGTATTTTGGTGTTGATAGAGCCGACCGTGATGCTAATCGTACCCGTGTTGCTTTTACTGATTTATCAACTTTAGTTAACCGCTTTCCTGACAGTGGCTATGCCCCTGAAGCAAAAAGACGTTTAGTTTGGTTACTCAACAAAATGGCACGTTACGAGTTGAAAGTTGCTGATTACTACTATGAACGTGAAGCTTACTTAGCAGCAGCAAATCGCGGTAAATATGTCGTAGAGCATTATTCTCAAAGTAGTTACTTAGATAATGCACTGGAAATGATGGAAAAAAGCTACAACAAGCTTGGTTTACCAGAATTAAGTAAACACGCTAAAATGACCCGTGAGTTAAATAAAAAGAAATAAATTAACATATACAAAAAAGGCGCTACTGATTGTTTATAAGTAGCGCCTTTTTTATGTCTGACTTTTAATCTCAGATAATAAATTAAATCGCGTCTTCATCTTCTTCAGCAGTACGAATACGTACCACACGCTCAACGTCAGTGACGAAAATCTTACCATCGCCAATTTTACCTGTTTGTGCTGTTTTAACGATCACTTCAATAGCACGGTCAACATCGTCATCACCAAGGACAATATCAAGTTTTACTTTTGGTAAAAAATCAACCATGTATTCAGCTCCACGATATAACTCAGTATGCCCTTTTTGACGGCCAAAACCTTTCACTTCACTGACGGTCATGCCAGTAATACCGACATCAGACAACGCTTCACGAACATCATCAAGTTTAAATGGTTTAATTATTGCTTCTATTTTTTTCATTAATTGTTGCTACTTTTAAATTCTGTTTGAGTCGATTTTAGACAATCCTGCAGTTCATAGCAAACAAAGCAATTGAATTACGGTGATTTAATCAACAACAATGGTATGATTATTAAAAACCTAGCAACTATACTTAAAATATAAGTCGTTAGCATCACGTTTGAGTGAGTCCCTGAGTATTTAGAGGTAGATATGAAAAAAATACAACGTGGTTTTACGCTATTAGAGCTAATGGTCACCATTGCAATAGTCGGTATTGTGGCTACGATAGCTTTATGGGATAGCAGTGATATGCTAGAGAATAACCGCGCTGAAAACTATTTACTTGAGTTAAAGCGAAACATCAACTTTGCCCGTGCAAAAGCAACCAGCACAGATTCACTCATCGTGGTATGTAGTGGCGAAACTTCTAGAATTGAAAATGACCAAAGAGTGACATGTTTAAATGATTGGAGTGAAGGCTCGATCATCGTCTTTTATGATAATAATGGTAATGGCATTCATAACCCGCGTATAGGGGACAAAATACTCAGGGTGATGTCTGAAATACCCGATAATAGTCAATTTACGTTTACCGGTGATAATTCATTAATATTTGATGCCAGCGGCCGTGTCACCACAAACCCCGGCATTTTTACCTACTGCCCTAATAAAGACAATAAAGACAATAAAAACAATAAAGCAATGGAAGTAAGTGTCTCTGGCACAGCTTTATACTATGGAGATACTAAAAACACTTGCGATTAAATGCCAATCAACCTTGCATCTAATTTAGGGTCAACTAATCTTAAGTAATTAGCTATTACTGAGTGCTTCATGGATGAACAGCATACAAAGCGCAGTTATCTTAAAGGGAACAACGTTAGTTGAAACTATGGTGGCATTGAGCATTATGTCTGTGATGTGTCATTTTATTTTATTTAATTATCAGCCTTTACTAATAAACAACCGCTTAGATAATCACATCGCTAAAGTAAACCGAGCTATTAACTTGTCCCGTTTAAATGCAATATCTTATAGTGCCAATGTGACGCTTTGTGCGCTGAAAAACAATCAATGTTATAACGATAATTGGCACAAGCAACTAACCGTATTTACTGATACAAATGAGTTAGGTGTATTTGATGGTAACGATCAAACTTTATTTTATATCGAGCCTACGCACCCACAAGACATGTTGACCTACCCACGACCTTTTATCACTTTTCGTTATGATGGTACCCCAATGGGGCTTCATAACGGTACCTTTACTTACTGCCCTGCCTATAAAGAAGCAAGCTTTGCAGGGCTGGCAATATCAATTAGTTACACCGGAAGAACAAAAGTTAAAAGTACTTCTAAGTGCCAGGAGTAGCTATTTTATATTTAACTTAGGATTATTTCCCCCAGCACATTGCAGAATTCGCTTTCGGCGTTGCAGTTTTTAACCCTGCATCATCGATTGTAAACGTCTTACAATCTTCATCCTGCAGTGGCGGCCCCGCAACTGGTGTTGCAGTGAAACTAAACATTCCTGCATCATTATCAACGTCAGCCTTAATTGTGTAAAAACCGTGCTCTGTTGGTGTTACAACGCCGATGTTATCTAAATTAGTCGTGTATTGACGATTATCTACAAAAAACTGTTCTTGTCTATTCGCGGCATCAAGAAGCGATGTTATCGCTTCTGTACGCGCAGTACGTTTAACATGCTCAAAGTAGCTTGGTAACGCAATTGACGCAATAATTCCTAATATTGCGACGGTGATCATCAGCTCAATTAACGTAAATCCTAGTTGTTTAATTGTTGTCATTTACTTCTCGCTTATAAATAAAGGTTTGTTGTGTTTTAAAACCAAAACCAATTGGCACAGCATCATTAACTAACTTGATATTGCCATCTTTATCAAATGAAATACCAGGCCCAAGAATCTCTTTTGGGATGAATGGGTTCTGTGCACTAAGATCATTACTATCTGTGGCTT
>NZ_JACJDM010000035.1:10124-51706 GCF_014163545.1 Pseudoalteromonas sp. SR45-6 | reverse complement strand
AGCTAGAGTTATTCTTTAACAACATTCTTTGGTAGAAGAAGTTGGCTGGGATACCAGGATTTGAACCTGGGAATGCCAGGATCAAAACCTGGTGCCTTACCGCTTGGCGATATCCCAACAAAGAAACAGTTGATAGTTTTAATTCTTATCAAGAACATGGTGCGGAAGGAGAGACTTGAACTCTCACATCCTAAGATACTGGAACCTAAATCCAGCGCGTCTACCAATTCCGCCACTCCCGCATAGTCCGTATAATTATATACGTTTTTGCTGTTTATACTCGTAGCTAGAGTTATTCTTTAACAACATTCTTTGGTAGAAGAAGTTGGCTGGGATACCAGGATTTGAACCTGGGAATGCCAGGATCAAAACCTGGTGCCTTACCGCTTGGCGATATCCCAACAAAGAATCAGTTGATAGTTTTAGTTCTTATCAAGAACATGGTGCGGAAGGAGAGACTTGAACTCTCACATCCTAAGATACTGGAACCTAAATCCAGCGCGTCTACCAATTCCGCCACTCCCGCATCGAACATACAGGTAACAATGTATTGGAACCTAAATCCAGCGCCTAATTCAAGACAACTGCTAATTCCGCTACTCCTGCATACTTTGTGTAATAAAACACTAGGTAGTTATTTTAAACTCTTTATTGAGTGTAGTTTATACTCCTACAGAGCCATTTCAAAATAAATGGTGGCTAAGACGGGATTTGAACCTGTGACCCCATCATTATGAGTGATGTGCTCTAACCAGCTGAGCTACTTAGCCATTGTTGGCTGGGATACCAGGATTTGAACCTGGGAATGCCAGGATCAAAACCTGGTGCCTTACCGCTTGGCGATATCCCAACAATAACAATTGATAATTTTAATTCTTATCAAGAATATGGTGCGGAAGGAGAGACTTGAACTCTCACATCCTAAGATACTGGAACCTAAATCCAGCGCGTCTACCAATTCCGCCACTCCCGCATACGTTGTGTAATAAAACACTAGGTAGTTATTTTAAACTCTTCATTGAGCAACAAAAAATAATGGTGGCTAAGACGGGATTTGAACCTGTGACCCCATCATTATGAGTGATGTGCTCTAACCAGCTGAGCTACTTAGCCATCTTTTTTGTTAGCACTTCATCGCTGAGTGCGGGGCGTATTATGCTGATATGACCCAAATCCGTCAACACCTTTTTTGCAAAAAAACACGTATCTTGGTTTGTTTGCGGGAAAAATAGGCTAACAGGCTAAATTTTAATAAAAATGGTGTTTTTTTAACTGCTTTATTGTGACTTATTCACAACAGCTGATATTTAATGATAGTGCAAAAATAAAAAAGGCTCGTAAAAACGAGCCTTTAAAAATCACTAAAGGTGATAGGTCACACTGGGATGGTGTTAAACATTGAACAAGAAGTTCATTACATCGCCATCTTTAACTATGTATTCTTTGCCTTCTTGGCGCATCTTACCTGCTTCTTTTGCACCACTTTCACCTTTATAGGCGATGTAGTCATCAAAAGCGATGGTCTGTGCACGGATAAAGCCACGCTCAAAGTCAGTGTGGATTTTACCTGCAGCTTGTGGCGCAGTTGCACCTACTGGGATTGTCCATGCACGTACTTCTTTTACACCTGCAGTAAAGTAGGTTTGTAAATGAAGTAACTCATAACCACCACGGATCACTAGATTCAAACCTGGCTCATCCAGACCAAGATCGGCCATAAACTCAAGTTTATCTTCTTCATCTAATTCCGAAAGCTCAGATTCAATCGCGGCGCATACAGGCACAACAACAGCATCTTCAGCAGCAGCAATTTCGCGTACACGGTCAAGATATGGGTTATTTTCAAAACCATCTTCAGCTACGTTAGCAATATACATAGTTGGTTTGATTGTTAAGAAGTTAACAGAGCTAATAGCCGCTTTTTCTTCTTTAGTTAATGCTAAAGAACGTAAAGTTAAGCCTTCATCAAGGTGTACTTTTACTTTTTCAAGTACGGCATTTTGTTCTTTTGCGTCTTTATCGCCACCTTTGGCTTTTTTCGCGTTACGGAAAAGGGCTTTTTCAGCGCTATCCATATCAGCAAGTACTAACTCGGTGTTGATCACATCAATATCATCAGCAGGATCAATGGTACCTGCAACGTGAATGATGTTGTCATCTTCAAAGCAGCGTACTACGTGGCCAATTGCATCGGTTTCACGAATGTTAGCTAAAAACTGGTTACCAAGACCTTCCCCTTTCGATGCGCCTTTTACAAGACCTGCAATATCCACAAATTCCATACTCGTTGTAAGAATACGTTGTGGTTTTACAATCTTTGCAAGTTCGTCTAGACGAGGATCTGGCACCGGTACCACGCCCGTATTTGGCTCGATGGTACAAAAAGGAAAGTTAGCGGCTTCAATACCCGCTTTGGTTAATGCATTGAAAAGTGTTGATTTACCAACATTAGGCAAACCGACGATGCCACATTTGAAACCCATAGTTAAGATACCTTGTTTAGATCCGCTTAACCAATTATGGCTTAAACGAATGTAGTCTGTTTTGTGCTTTTAACACACCGTCTTTTGCAAGTATTTCCATACAACGAACTGCTTCATCTACTGCGGCATCCATTTTCTCTTGGTCTTCTTTGGCTGCTTTTCCAAGCACCCATCCGGTCACCATTTCACGGTGTCCTGGATGACCTATGCCAACGCGCAAACGCATGAAATCTTTTTGATTTGCCATCTTTGCAATAATGTCTTTTAAACCATTATGGCCACCGTGTCCGCCACCTTTTTTTAATTTGGCAACACCGGGTTCTAAATCCATTTCGTCATGGGCAACTAGGATGCTCTCAACAGGAATTTTGAAAAAGTTGGCTAAACTACCGACAGCTTTACCACTTAAATTCATATAAGTAGTAGGGATCAGTAATTTGAATTCTTGACCTTGGATGATCACTTTGCCGGTAAGGCCGTGATACTTAGGATCGTGTTTTAGCGTACAGTTGTAGCGTGCAGCGAGTTGCTCGATGAACCAAGCACCTGCATTGTGGCGTGTGTTTGCGTATTCGGGGCCTGGATTAGCCAGGCCCACAAGCATTTGAATAGAATTCAAGGTGCAAACCTTAAAATTTATTCTGCAGCTTCGTCTTCAACTGGCGCAGCTTTGTTAGCTTTGATAGTTACGATAGACTGGTCGTGATCAGCACCTTTCGCTAAATCAACAGATGAAACACCTGCTGGAAGTTTAACGTCAGAGATGTGTATTGAGTCACCAGCAACTAGGCCAGCTACGTCAACTTCTACGAATTCAGGAAGTGACTTAGGAAGACACGTGATTTCGATTTCTGTTAATTGGTGAACTACAGTGTTACCCGCTTTAGTTACCGCTTCTTCACCGATGAAGTGAACTGGTACTTTAGTGTTAAGTTTGTGAGTAGCATCTACACGTTGGAAATCAAGGTGAGTGATTTTAGGCTTGAACGGGTGACGTTGGATATCTTTAAGGATAGCTTCAACTTTTTCACCAGCGATATCAAGAGTAAGGATGTGAGTGTAAAAACCTTCACTTTCTTGTGCTTTGATAATATCTTTGTGTTCAAAAGTAAGTGATGCAGCTTCTTTGTCAGCACCGTAAAGGATCGCAGGGATTTTATCTTCACGACGTAGGCGGCGGCTCGCACCTGTACCCGTAGCTGTGCGTAATTCTGCATTAAATGTATATGTTTCGTTAGACATGATGTCTCCAATAATTAAATAGTGTAGGGCCTTTGCGACCAAGGTCCCTAGCCAAAAGGCGCGCTATCATACCACCGCGACTAATTAAAAGAAACACGATACATAAAAAAAGCGCCAACGAGGCGCTTTATTACATCAGGATATTTTAACTAAACCAAGTTTAGTGTTCGAACATCGCTGAAATAGATTCTTCATTGCTGATACGGCGAATTGTTTCAGCTAGCATGTCTGCAAGTGTTAACACTTTAATTTTATCAATTGCTTTTAATTCAGCAGACAGTGGAATTGAGTCAGTTACAATCACTTCATCAATTACTGAGTTACGAATGTTTTCTAATGCTTGGCCAGAAAGTACAGGGTGAGTAGCGTAAGCGAATACTCGCTTAGCACCGTGTTCTTTAAGTGCTTCAGCTGCTTTACATAAGGTACCGCCAGTATCGATCATATCATCAACGATGATACAGTCACGGCCTTCAACGTCACCAATAATGTGCATTACTTGAGAAACATTCGCTTGTGGGCGACGCTTATCAATAATGGCAAGATCGGTATCGTTTAATAACTTAGCAATAGCACGGGCACGAACTACACCGCCGATATCAGGTGATACAACAACAACATCATCAAATTGACGCTCTTTCATATCTTCAAGTAGCACTGGGCTACCGAACACATTATCAACTGGTACATCAAAGAAGCCTTGGATTTGCTCAGCGTGTAAATCAACCGTTAGAACTCGGTCAACACCTACACTTGATAAGAAATCAGCAACAACTTTTGCTGTGATTGGTACGCGAGCAGAGCGCACGCGGCGATCTTGACGTGCATAACCAAAATAAGGAATGACGGCTGTTATACGACCTGCAGATGCACGACGTAAGGCATCAACCATTACAATAAGCTCCATCAAGTTATCGTTAGTAGGGGCACAGGTTGATTGCACAATAAAAACATCCGAGCCACGAACATTTTCATTAATTTGAACACTGATCTCACCGTCGCTAAAACGGCCAACAACAGCATCGCCAACTTCAATATATAAACGTTTTGCAACTTTTTGAGCTAACTCAGGTGTTGCGTTACCAGCGAAGAGCTTCATGTCAGGCACGGTAGGGTTCCTCAGGCACTGAATTTTTGGACTAATAAGCGATAAAAAAAGTATAGCTTATTAACTTAAACTTTATTTACTTGTACATTACTTCATTGCTTCAATGTATAGCGTCCAACTGCGTATGAGCAGGAGAGATATTAACGCTGCTGGCAATAAAACCGTCCCAGTTATGGGGGAGATTTTCAAGAACATGTTGCGCTTCTTTTTGCGTGGCAAATTCAACAAAACAGCATGAACCTGTGCCAGTCATCTTCGACGGAGCGTATTTTAGCAACCACTGGAGGGTCTTTTCAACCTCAGGGCAGAGCTTTTTAACTAAAGGCTCGCAATCGTTGGCTAATGTTTGTTGTTGCCAGTGGCCTTTTAGCTTCGGTGTATTGCGTTTTAAATCTGGGTGAGTAAAAATTTTCGCGGTGCTGACATGTTCACTTGGATGCACTACACAATACCATTTTGACGGCAGCTCTACATTCACTAACTTCTCGCCAATGCCTTGAGCTAGGGCGCTTTTGCCGTTAATGAACACCGGCACATCTGCGCCTAACTGCACGCCAAGCGCTGCTAATTCAGATAGTGATAACTGGCATTGCCATAATTTATTAAGCGCTAAAAGTGTGCTGGCCGCATCTGAAGAACCACCACCAACGCCGCCTCCCATTGGTAATATTTTAGTTAAATTTATTTTTGCGCCAAAAAGGGAATTTGTGTGTTTTTGTAATAAAACGGCCGCTTTATAGATCAAATTATCTTTTAGGGGGATATCGGTGGTGTCACCAGTGACTTCAATTTCAGTTGTTTCAGTCAAAGTAAATGTGAGTTGATCGCCATAATTTAAAAAAGTAAATAAGGTTTCCAGTTCATGATAGCCATCTTCACGACGGCCATTAATGTGTAAAAATAAATTGAGCTTGGCAGGAGCCAATAACGAAAATGAAGTCATAGTGTGCGTAGTCATGTTAGTTAAAGTGCCACTCGTAAAGTTGAATTTTTATTTTAATATCTTGGTGTTTTAACGTGAGCTTTTTAGGTAACCAAAATCCGGCGTATTGTTGGTAATCAGCGTAGCTTATTTGCCATTGATCGCCATCGGGTGCGTGCCAAGTTACATTTTTTGCTCGGCCTAGTTCATCAACTTGCAAACTTGGATCGTCAACAGTGCCTTTTAACCAATTATCGGCGCTGTCCATCGGTATATTAAAACCAGTGAGCCTAGCAAGCAGGCGCGATGCATTAATGTCATGGTAAATGTGATCATCGTATTCAAGTTCAGCGCCGTTAGTATTTTGTGTTAATGCTAAAACACGGGTACCGATAAAACTCGTTAGAATAAGTTGGTTTAACTGTTCTTGTTGTTGCCAATTTAAGTTTGCTGATTGGCGTTCATCTGGACTAATAAAAGCCAGTTTTCCTTCAACTTGCCAATTGGTTTGTTGTGATAATTGCGACTTCCAATCGTCATAAAGAGCTGTTTGAGGGCTAATTTGCTGCGCACAACCACTTAAAAATAAAAAAAATATGAGTAAAATCAAATATAGTCGAATCAAATGTCGTTCCTTACTTTCCATATTCCGCTGATTTTTGGTAAAATTATCGTCTTTCGAGCACGGCTTAGCAATATTTGGCACATATGACCATAGTAGCACTTGGTATTAATCATAAAACCGCATCTGTAGAATTACGCGAAAAGGTTGCCTTTTCGCCTGAGCAATTGTCAGAAGCATTACAGCAACTGAGCGATCACGATCAGTTTAATGAAGCGGTTATTGTGTCCACATGTAACCGAACAGAAATCTATTGTAGCCTCGCTCAGCAAAATTCCCAAATACTGTTGCAATGGTTAGCTAGTTTCCACGGTTTGGATGAATACGAACTGAGCAGTAATGTATATTGTCATCAAGATAATGATGCTATCAATCATTTAATGCGTGTGTCATGTGGCCTAGATTCTCTGGTGCTAGGTGAACCGCAAATTCTTGGTCAAATAAAGCAAGCTTATAATAGCGCCAAAAATCACAATTCGGTGAGTGTGGTATTTGACCGGTTATTTCAAAAAACCTTTTCGGTAGCAAAACAAGTAAGAACGGAAACCGATATAGGCGCCAGTGCGGTGTCTGTTGCTTATGCTGCGGTTAATTTAGCTAAACATATATATGGCAAGTTAGATAAAACCAAAGTGCTATTAATTGGTGCCGGGGAAACAATTGAGCTGGTAGCGAAACATCTATATCAAAATGAACCACAACAGATCACCGTGGCGAATCGCACCATAGAGCGTGCACGCCTACTGGCAGAAGATGTTAATGCCGACGTTATTGCGTTAGCGCAGTTACCTGAACGCTTACATCAGGCGGATATAGTGATCAGTTCGACAGCAAGTACTTTGCCAATTATTGGTAAAGGGGTAGTTGAACAAGCGCTAAAACAACGCCGTAATAAGCCAATGTTATTTATTGATATTGCAGTACCGCGCGATATTGAAAGCCAAGTTGGTGAATTAGATGCGGCCTATTTGTATTCGGTTGATGACTTACAGGCAATAGTAAGCGAAAATATCGCTTCAAGAGAACAAGCCGCCGATGAAGCGCAAGTGATTATTACCCAGCGCTGTGCGGAATTTGTGATGTGGATGCGTTCACTCGACTCTGTCGATCTGATCCGTTCTTATCGCCAAGATGTACACGATATTAAGTCTGAGCTGGTTGATAAGGCAATAAGCCAATTAAATACCGGTAAAGACGCAGAAAAAATTATTTTAGAGCTGGCCAACAAGTTAACCAACCGCCTAATGCACGCGCCTACCCGTGCAATTCAAGATGCGGCTAAAAAAGGTGAAGTTGCTCAGTTAAGCCAATTAAAGAAAATGTTAGGTATTGATCAGGAATAGCAGTTACATGAAAGAGTCCGTTTATCGTAAGTTAGAAACCTTAGTAGAGCGTTATGAAGAAGTACAAGCGCTGCTAAGTGATCCGTCAGTTATTAGCGACCAAAATCGTTTTCGTGCGCTTTCAAAAGAATATTCTGAGTTGGAAGAAATTGTTAAAGCATTTTTAGGCTATCAGCAAACACAAGATGATGTTGCTACAGCAGAAGAAATGCTAAAGGATTCGGATCCTGATATGCGTGAGATGGCGCAAGAAGAATACAAAGAAGCCAAAGCGCAAATCCTTGCTATCGAAGATCAAATACAAGTGTTGATGCTACCAAAAGATCCGCGCGACAATAATAATGTGTTTTTAGAAGTACGTGCCGGCACGGGAGGCGATGAAGCGGCCATTTTTGCTGGTGATTTATTCCGTATGTATACCCGTTATGCTGAAACTAAAAAATGGAAAGTAGAGATTGTGAGCACCAATGAAGGTGAGCACGGTGGTTACAAAGAAGTCATTGCTAACATTAGTGGTGAAGGCGTGTACGGGCAATTGAAGTTTGAATCAGGTGCTCACCGGGTACAACGTGTGCCAGAAACTGAATCGCAAGGACGAGTACATACCTCTGCGTGTACTGTTGCGGTAATGGCTGAAGTGCCAGAAGCTGAAGCGATTCAAATTAATACCGCTGATATTAAAGTTGATACGTTCCGTGCCTCAGGTGCCGGTGGTCAGCACGTTAATAAAACTGACTCGGCAATTCGTATTACCCACTTACCAACAGGTGTAGTAGTTGAGTGTCAAGATGAACGTTCACAGCATAAAAATCGCGCGAAAGCGATGTCAGTGCTTGCTGCACGTTTACAACAAGCGGAAGATGAAAAACGCCACGCGGCTGAAGCATCAGAGCGTCGTAACTTAGTCGGTAGCGGTGACCGTTCGGAACGTATTCGTACTTATAACTATCCGCAAGGACGTATTACAGATCACCGTATCAATCTCACTTTATACCGTTTAAATGAGGTAGTTGCCGGCGACTTAGGTTGTGTGATTGAGCCGCTAATGCAAGAGCATCAGGCTGATTTACTAGCCGCTATGGGTGATGAGTAATCGTGACCGACACGATTGAAAGTGCTGTTTCGCGTGCTACTTTGCTGCTGCAAAGTAGCAGCGATAGTGCTAAATTAGACGCTCAAGTATTATTGCTCGACGTATTACAAAAACCACGTAGCTACTTATTTAGCTGGCCAGAACAAAAGTTAACACCGCAACAACAACAGCTATTTGAAAGTTATTGTCAACGTCGCTTAACAGGTGAGCCAGTGGCTCATATAACGGGCACGCGTGAATTTTGGAGTTTGCCACTGCAGGTTAATCCCACTACGCTGATCCCTCGCCCAGATACCGAAACACTGGTTGAATATACGCTCAGTTTGCCTTTACCTGTGGCCGCTAAAGTGCTTGATTTAGGCACTGGGACTGGTGCAATTGCGCTTGCACTTGCCAGCGAAATGCCACTTTGGCAAATCACAGGGGTTGATAGGGTTACTGATGCTGTAGCGCTTGCGAATACAAATAAGCAGCGGTTAGGCTTTATTAATGTAGACTTTGTGCAAAGTGATTGGTTTAGCCAAGTTACAGCACAACAGTTTGATCTAATAGTTAGTAATCCGCCGTATATCGAATATGATGATATTCACTTAAATCAAGGTGACGTACGTTTTGAACCACTTTCTGCGTTAGTTGCCGATGATGACGGTATGGCTGATATAAAGTATATTATTACTCAAGCACGCAATTTTTTAACGTCAAATGGTTACCTTGTCATTGAGCATGGTTATCAACAAAGTACTAAAGTGCATAGTTTTTTTGCACAAATGGCGTATACAAATATACTTACAGTTAAAGACTTAGCAAATAACGATCGTGTAACGCTCGCACAGTGGCCGGGATAATTATAAAAATTACAGTGCGAGAGCAAAATAAACGCCTTTGAGGACTCAGTATGATGGATGATTTTTTGTTTTCGGATGAACCACAAGAAGTAGAAAGTGAAGTAGTTAAGGGGACATGGAAAGTCATCATTGTTGATGATGAGCCTGAGGTTCATGCTGTCACGAAATTGGCATTAAGTGATTTTGAGTTTCAAGACAAGCGTTTAGAGTTTATTAGTGCATACTCAGGGGCTGAGGCTAAAGTACAAATAGATAATAATCCCGATGCTGCAATCGTACTGCTCGATGTAGTGATGGAAACCGACGATGCAGGCTTAAAAGTCGCGCAATATATTCGTGAAGTCGCTAAAAATAATCATATCCGTATTATCCTTCGTACTGGTCAACCCGGCCAAGCGCCAGAGCGCCAAGTCATTGTTAGTTATGATATCAATGACTACAAATCAAAAACTGAACTTACCGCACAAAAACTATTTACTGTAGTGATGTCGAGCTTACGTTCTTATCGCGATATTTTATCGATTGAACAATCTCGTCAAGGGCTTGAAAAAATCATTAAAGCATCTCGAGATATTTTTTCAGCGCACTCACTTGATCATTTTATTGAAGGGGTGATGCAACAATTAACATCGTTGCTCGGCACTGTTGATCAAGCAATGTACGCCACCAGTTTAGTGGCAGGTAACCCACAAGATAATCAGCATAAATTAGTGGTATTTTCTGGGCGAGGCGATTTTGAACGCAGCGAAGGTAAAGCAATTGAAGAGGTATTAAATACCGAGCAGCTATCAGCATGTAAACAAGCATTTAGAGATAAAAACATTGTTTATAAAGACAATTATTTGTTTGCATACTGTTGCAGCGAACATAATCATAATTCAATGCTTTTTATATCCGGTATTCCACACGACTTATCGGATACACAGCGCCATTTGATTGAAATATTTTCGCAAAATGTACAGTTAGCGTATGAGAATGTGCAATTACAATCCGAGGTCGAAGCAACTCAGCAAGAATTAGTGCTTCGTTTAAGCGAAGCTCTGGAGCAGCGTTCAACCGAAACGGGCAATCATGTTAAGCGGGTTTCGCATATATGTCATACTTTAGCACTGGCGTATGGTTTATCGAAACGTGAGGCTGACTTAGTTCGTTTAGCGTCGCCACTTCATGATGTTGGAAAAGTGGGTATTCCTGATGCTATTTTAAATAAGCCGGGTAAATTGACCTCCGAAGAGTGGGACATCATGAAAACGCACACTCAAAAAGGTTACCTCATCTTACAAGATTCTCGTCGTGAAATCGTTAATGCAGGTGCTCAAATTGCACGTGATCACCATGAAAAATGGGATGGTTCAGGTTATCCACAAGGGATCCAAGGAGAAGACATTCATATTTTTGGCCGTATAGTGGCGATTGCCGATGTGTATGATGCGCTGCGCCATAAACGCTGTTACAAAGAAGCGTGGACGCTTGATGATGTCGTTAATGAAATCAATCAGCAAAAAGGCAAACACTTTGAGCCTAAACTGGTCGATGCATTTAACGACAACCTAGCGGAGCTTGAAGAAATTTTAATGCGTTTTCCAGATTAAAAAATAATACCCAGTGCATTGAACTGGTGAGTTATTTAACGCATTAGAATAGGCATGTTTAACAACATTGGTACAATTTCTTTTTTAACATTAATGAGTAGTTAGGGGCATATGGATTATTTAGCAGTCAAACACACACACATGGCAATTGCAGTTTTAAGCATTGTTCTATTTTATCTACGTTCATTTTCTCGCCTCGGCAGTGGTGCAATCGCTAAAAATAAATTGGTATTTATTGGTAGTCACGCAACCGATACGTTTTTACTTATTTCAGCCTTCGCGCTGATGGCTATTGCAAAAATTAATCCACTAGAACAAACCTGGCTGCTTGAAAAGATTATTCTTGTAGTGGCGTATATTGCACTGGGTATTATTGCCAGTAAACAGCAAAAAACCAGTATAAAAATTGTGTTTTTAGTTGTTACGACTGTGGTCATTGCCTTCATTGGTAAGCTAGCGGTTGCCAAAACAGCGTTTATTTTGTAACTAAAGGTGTTCAAAGGCTGCACTAAACAGTCTTTGAACGTTAATCTAACGTGCTACGTTGGTATCTGTGTAAAAAAATAGGTAAACTAGTCATTCATTTTCTATTAAAGATGTTGCCGTATTAATGACCACCCCTTGGTTTGAAGATCAAAATGAATCCTATCAAGATGAGGCTTTTGACACATTCGTTCCCCAAGCGTTGTATCGTTGTATAAGCGCTGAAGCGAAGTGGGATCCTCAAGCTGATTTAAGTGATAGCTTTGCCACACTGAGCGACTTTGAAAATCAAGTCACCGAACTATGCCAACAATACCCTGATATTCACGAACGGTTTGATGCGCTAGTTGATATGTTTTTTACTCAGTGGTTATTTAGCGTATCCAGTTTAAAAGTCCCAGAATACACCTTAAATAGCTTTAGCTATATGCTGAGTATGCGCAGTGGTTCTGAAACAACACTGGGTATTTTATTATGCCATTTGCTGAACCATGCAGGTTTTGATGCAAATGTAACGATTAATAATAGTGAAATAAATGTCCATGTTGCTATTAGCGATGAGGAAGGTTATTTACTTGAGCCGAGTTCAGGTCAACAAAGTTGGTATATTATTCCTGAAAACGCCAGTGAAGAAAATGGTGATGAGCAAGAGCCGCTTGAGCTCATTTTTGACGAAGAAGTGTATAAGCTTTATCTAGCACAACAAAAGTGGGCCTTTATTAGCAGTAATAAATTTGGTCATGCTTTGAGCTGTGTTGAGATGCTGATGGAGCTAATAGGCGATGACCCGTACGAAAGACGCGACAGAGGCTATTTACTTAACCAGCTTGATTGTCCGAAAATGGCACGTGACGACTTACAATTTTTTATCGATGAGTGTCCAGATGATCCTGCAATTGATATTATTCAGCATCAACTTGAAGAACTTGAAGATAATCACAAAACTCACCATTAACTTTTAAGGAATTTACATGGCTGACGCCCATACTGCCCTGATCACCAATGACGCGGTTGTCTTTGGTTTATTAGCAGTAATATTAGGCTTTATTTTTAAAACATCGAACAGTCAAAATAGCGCACTGAAAAAGTTTTACAAATATGTCCCAGCATTATTACTGTGCTATTTTTTACCTTCACTATTGAATACTTTTGGCATTGTTGATGGTCATTCATCTAATGTGTACTTTGTAGCATCACGTTACTTGCTTCCGGCGTGCTTAATTTTACTGACCATTAGTATTGATTTACGTGCCATTATTAATCTTGGTCCGAAAGCATTAATTATGTTTTTAACCGGTACTGCGGGTATTGTGATCGGCGGCCCGTTGGCCATTTTGATCATGAGCGCAGTGTATCCAGAAGCAGTCGGTGGTCATGGCCCCGATGCAGTATGGCGTGGCATGACCACGATTGCTGGAAGCTGGATTGGTGGTGGTGCAAACCAAGCATCGATGAAAGAAATGTTTGAAGTTGGCGGAGATATATTCTCAGCAATGGTTACGGTAGATGTGATTGTCGCTAATTTATGGATGGCAGTATTACTGTTAATGGCTGCCAACCATAAAGCCATTGATGCGAAAACAGGCGCGGATACTAGCGCGATTGAAGAGTTAAAAAATCGCGTTGAAAAATACCAAGCCGAGCACGCACGTCTGCCAACACTCAATGATTATATGCTGATCATTGCAATTGCATTTGGTATTACCGGTCTGGCGCATTTTTGTGCAGACTTTTTAGGACCTTACTTTGGCGCTAACTTTCCATGGGCACAAGAATATAGCTTAAACAGTAAGTTCTTTTGGTTAATTGTTATTTCGACGACCATAGGTATTGCATTGTCGTTTACTAAAGTACGTCATATTGAAGCCTTTGGCGCATCTAAAGTAGCCTCCAGCTTTTTATATATTTTAGTGGCATCAATTGGCCTTCATATGAATATTACGGCTATATTTGAATCACCTATGTATTTCGTTATTGGCTTAATTTGGATGCTTACCCATGCCAGTTTAATGTTAATTGTGGCAAAAATAATTAAAGCGCCGCTATTTTATATGGCCGTTGGCTCACAAGCGAATGTGGGCGGTGCGGCATCGGCACCAGTAGTTGCTTCGGCATTTCACCCATCGCTTGCGCCAGTTGGGGTATTATTAGCCGTTCTGGGCTATGGCGTAGGCACGTATATGGCATATATTTGTGGTTTAATGATGCAAGCAGTTGCACCTTAAGGAATAAAAATGAACAACCATTTAATTAAAATTAATGATATTGAACTGGCAAACGAAAAACCGTTTGTATTGTTCGGTGGCATGAATGTACTTGAGTCTCGTGATTTAGCAATGCGTATCGCTGAGCATTATGTAGAAGTGACCACTAAGCTTAATATTCCTTATGTGTTTAAAGCGTCATTCGATAAAGCAAACCGTTCATCAATTAATTCATACCGTGGTCCAGGCATGGAAGAAGGCTTAAGGATTTTTGAAGAAATCAAAAAAACGTTTAATGTTCCTTTGATCACTGACGTCCATGAGCCGCATCAAGCAGCGCCTGTGGCAGAAGTGGTTGATGTGATCCAATTACCAGCATTTTTGGCGCGCCAAACAGATTTAGTAGTCGCAATGGCGAAAACGGGTGCAATTATTAATGTTAAAAAGCCACAATTTTTAGCCCCGCACGAAATGCGCCACATCATTACTAAATTTAATGAAGCGGGTAATAACAATGTTGTATTGTGCGAGCGTGGCTCAAGCTTTGGTTATAACAGCTTAGTCGTTGATATGCTGGGTATGGATGACATGAAACCAATGGCTCCGGTTATTTTTGATGCCACTCATGCTTTACAACGTCCAGGTGGGCGCAGTGATTCTGCCGATGGTCGTCGTGCACAAGCGGCAGAACTTGCTCGCAGCGGCATGGCATTAGGGTTAGCGGGTTTATTTATTGAAGCGCATCCTAATCCTAATGAAGCTAAATGTGATGGCCCATGTGCACTTGCATTAAGTAAGTTGGAAGGCTATTTAAGTCAAATGAAAGCCGTGGATGATTTAGTTAAAAGCTTTGGCCCATTGGATACCAGCGCCAGCGACTTGTAATCGCAAAGCGTGATAAGAAAAGCGACGAAAGTCGCTTTTTTTATGTCTTGAATATACACTTCCTTGGCATGTGTATATAATCTTATCCATAAGAAAAACTAATTCTAAGTTTGATCACTATGTCTCGACGTGTTCCGCCACTAAACGCATTAAAAGCATTTGAAGCTGCTGCTCGCCATTTGAGTTTTACTAAAGCGGCTGAAGAGTTATACGTCACACAGGCGGCGGTAAGTCATCAAATAAAAACTTTAGAAGAGCATCTTGGCTTAAAACTATTTTTGCGAAAAAACCGTTCTTTATTACTCACCGAAGAAGGCCAAGGTTACTTTTTAGATATTAAAGAAATATTTACTCAGCTAATTGATGCTACCGAAAAGCTATTAGCCCGTGGTGCAAAAGGTTCATTAACCGTGAGTTTAACGCCCAGCTTTGCTATTCAATGGTTAGTGCCACGCTTGAGCTTATTTAACGAACTGCACCCTGAGATAGATGTACGAATAAAAGCCCAAGATCAAGACGAAAACTCACTCACCGATGATGTTGATGTGGCTATTTATTATGGCCGTGGTCATTGGAGTGGCGTGCAAACGCATAAACTGCATACCGAATACTTAGTGCCTTTGTGTAGTCCTATGCTATTAACAGGGCCAAAGCCGCTGGATCAGCCAAGTGATTTGGCAAACCATACTTTATTACACGATACCACCCGTAAGAACTGGAAAACGTGGATGAAAACCGCCGGTGTACGTAATGTGCAAGTAAACCAAGGACCAATATTCAGTCACTCATCAATGGTGCTGCAAGCAGCTGTGCATGGTCAAGGGGTTGCTATTGGTAACAGTGTGCTTGCTAAACCTGATATTGATGCAGGACGTTTAGTTATTCCGTTTAACCACAGTTTAGAAAGTAAAAATGCGTACTATTTAGTAAGTCGTGAAACGCAATCTGAATTAGGAAAAATAGTATCGTTTAAGCAGTGGATGCTGAGTTTAGTCGAACAAGAGCAAGAGTATTAATATGACTATCGAATGGATTAAAAGTGACCAACAACCCGCTTTGGCACAATTTATTTTTGCCCATGGTGCTGGAGCCGCTAGTGATTCAGAATTTATGCAGAAAATGGCAAGCTTGCTGGCAGAAAAAGGTATTGATGTTGGCTTATTTGACTTTGAATATATGCAAATAGCCAAGCAAAACAATAAGCGTCGCCCGCCAGATCGTGCGCCTAAATTACTGCAATACTTTGCACATATATTAACCTTTGTACAGCCAAGCTTACCGTTATTTATTGGTGGCAAGTCAATGGGCGGGCGGATGGCATCAATGCTTGTCAGTGAAGAGCGAGTAACAATGCCACCAATTTCAGGCGTATTGGCATTTGGCTATCCATTTCATCCACCAGGCAAGCCTGATAAATTACGCATTGATCATTTTGGTAAAATACCATGCCCGTTTATGGTGCTCCAAGGCGAGCGCGATACATTTGGTACCCGTGACGAATTAACACAGCTACTACAACTGGATAAACGCCCAGAGTTTGTGTGGCTAGCTGATGGCGATCATTCCTTAATACCACGCAAACGCAGTGGCTTTACAGAGTTAGGTAATGTGCAAACTGCCGCTGAGCACGCTGCTAGTTTTATTAAACAGCATATTTAAAGGCATCTTTAGCAGGAAAAAAATCATGATTAAACTATTTTTAATGACTGGCAGTTTATTTTGCATGCTATCAGTGGTGTTGGGCGCCTTTGCGGCTCATGGTTTAAAAAGCCGTGTTTCTGAATATGCTATTGGCGTATTTAAAACTGCGGCAGAGTATCAGATGGTGCATGGCCTTGCGTTAATTGCGATTGCCATTTTAATAAAATGGGGAATTAATCTCACATCGGCTGGTTGGTTTATTATTGCTGGTATTTTGTTGTTTAGTGGCAGTTTATATTTATTAGCAATCACCGGTTATAAGTGGCTTGGCCCCATCACACCCGTTGGTGGTTTATGTTTTATTATTGGTTGGACTATTTTATTAGTGCAAGTAGCACGGTTTAAATTTTAATAGAGAATATCGCTCAAAAGAGCAATTAAAGGGTTTTTATGTCAAGTGTAGTGATTTACTGCCGTAGTGGTTTTGAAAATGATGCCGCTGCAGAAATAACATTTCATGCCGCAGAGCAAGGTTTTGCTGGGTATGTAAAAGCAAAGCCAAATACCGGCTATGTTATTTACGAATGTTTTGAAGCGCAGCATAGTGATGAAATCATCAAAAAGGTTGATTTCAAAAATATGGTATTTGCCCGTCAGTGGTTTGCCGGCACTTTACTTGAAAACATGCCCGTCGAAGACCGTGTTGGCGAAATAGTAAAAGCAGCGGTCGATTTTCCACTTTGCTCAGAGCTACGGGTAGAAACACCCGATACCAATGAAGGCAAAGAGTTGTTAACTTTCTGCAAAAAAATCTCTACCCCACTTAAAAAGGCTTTAGAGAAACAAAACACCGTGTTACGCGAACCTAAAGCCAATCGCCCCGTAATGCACATCATGTTTTTAACTAATAACACCGCGTTTGTCGGTCATTCATATAGTTATAATAATTCCCCATTTTTTATGGGAATATTACGACTAAGAATGCCAAGTGATGCACCGAGTCGCTCGACCTTAAAACTGGATGAAGCGTTTAATGTGTTTATTGCGGAAAAAGATCGTGAAGCGCGGGTTCAAGCCGGTATGCGCAGTGTTGACTTAGGTGCCTGCCCAGGTGGTTGGACGTATCAACTAGTGCGTCGCGGTATGTTTGTTAGCGCCATTGATAACGGCCCAATGAATGATGATTTAATGCAAACAGGTCAAGTTAAGCACTTCCGTGTTGATGGTTTTAAATACCGCCCTGAGAAAAGAAATATTACTTGGTTAGTATGCGATATGGTAGAAAAACCAACCAAAGTAACCAGTCTTATGATTGATTGGGCGGTCAACGCATACGCGAAAGAACTTATCTTTAACTTAAAGCTGCCAATGAAAAAGCGCTTTGACAGTGTGTATGAGTGCTTAACGATGATCAAAGAAGAGCTTAATAAATACGGTATAAGCTATGAATTACAAGCTAAGCATTTATATCATGACAGAGAAGAGATCACAGTACATCTGAACGTCACTAAAGTGCCACAAAGTCTATATAGTTAATAAGCTTGCAAAGTTTAGATATATAAAAGCACAGCATTAGCTGTGCTTTTACGTTATGGCGTAAGTCTGCACTAACATAGCATTGCAAGTTACAGCATATAACGCGTAATATAGGGGTTATGGAGAATTAGTTAAGTTGCGGCATGAGTGCACTGCATTATAAAAGGTAAATATAAATGTACAAAAACCAAAAAGTAATCTTGCGATTACGCGCTAACATTCCATCGTTTGAATGTGTTGAAGGTTGTCATGATTGTTGCGGTCCAGTGACAACATCATCTGAAGAAATGTCGCGATTACCGGTAAAAAGCGATGCAGAGCACGAAGCGGCATTAAATGAATTTAATTGTGTACACTTAGGTCCAAAGGGATGCACTGTATATGATGAACGGCCATTAATTTGTCGTTTGTTTGGCACAACTCCAAGGATGCCATGCCCAAATGATCGCGCTCCAGAGCAGCCAGTTGATCCTAAAATTGAGCGCGAAGTGCATCATTTCATCGCTAATACACGGCAAGTTTTAGTGTAAATAGTGCTGCAAATAGGGGACTTAATAATGGCTTATATTGTCGTCCCCTCTGAGCGTTTTATTCGCGATACTTAGGGCGGTATTGATCAACCCACAAGCGAGTTGCGCCGCACACAGCGACTGGCATAACAATTAAATTCACGATAGGAATGGCTGTAAGCAACAATACGGCTAAGCCGAATCCATACGAGAGAGTTTGTTTTTGTTTTAAGTCTTCTTTCATTTCTTTAAAGCAAATTTTGTGATTATCAAACGGATAATCTTTGTATTGCACGGCATACATCCAACAGGTAAACATCACCCATAACACTTGGCCGATAACAGGCAATATCCACAGTAAGATAAAAAAGCCAATGGCACGTGGTAGGTAATAGCACAACTTAGTCCACTCACGGCCAAGCATTCGTGGCACATCTTTCACTATATCCGCTAAGCCATCATCATTAATTTTTTGACCTGTTAAATACAGCTCTACTTTTTCACTGAGTAAGCCGTTAAAGGGCGCGGCGATGAAATTAGTGATCACCGAAAACAGCATACTGTAGCTAAATAAAATCACTAATACTGCAATAGGCCACATCAGCCACTCCAGCCAACTTAACCACGTTGGTAATAGATCATTTAAATAAGCAAACCCATCGGTAAGCCAGCCATATAAAAAGAATAATGAGCTACCAAAAAGCACGATATTGATTAATAAAGGAATAAATACAAATCGCTTCAAGCCTTTTTGGGTAATTAATTTGAAGCCCGAAAAAAAATATTCCATACCTTGTGTAAACTGCACGCTAAAACCTCTGATCATATCGACATTGCCCTCAGTATAAATTGCTCAGATATTTTGAACAGTATTTTTGCGTAACAAAGTGTTTAATATCTAATGAGCAATAGAGTGTATGGTCTAAAAAGCATTATCTTTATATTGATAGAAAAATCGGAGTTACTGATTGAATCGCAACAAACACTGGGATATGGTTTATATATCAACAATAATAAATTAAACGAGAGATGTTATCGGCTCGTTTATTACGCAGGAAGCTTTAAATGACTATGAAAAAGTTATATCTGTTTGCATTGTTACTAATGCCGCTGGTAAGTCAGGCTGATGTTACTGATTTGCAAAGTAAAATGATGCGTTTAGATACAGCACTTTTTGATTCTTTTAATCATTGTAATAACCCAGTACAACTTGCTAAGCACGCTAGCTACTTCGCAGAAGGTGTTGAGTTTTATCATGATAACGGTGGAGTTACCTGGGATCGCAATTCCATGATAGCTAATACTAAACAATATGCATGTGGCAAGTATACGCGGGAGTTGGTCAGCGGCACGTTTGAAGTGTTTACCATTAAAGATTTTGGTGTGATGACCAAAGGAACTCACATATTCTGTCAAAATGGCGGCAATAAATGTGACGGTAAAGCTGATTTTGTGATGCTTTGGCATGACTTAGGCGACAAATTAGAAATTACTCGAGTATTGAGTTATGGGCACCGTAGTAATATGGATAATAAATAAGGGAGCTTGCGGTTAAACTACCGCTTAACTATGTTGTTGCTCTGTGGGTGATGCTGTCATTTAGGTATATACTAGCAGCCTTTTAAAAATGAGTGACGTTAGATGTCTAAGATATTTATTATCGGTCTGCCTCGAACCGGCACCACGAGCATCAGTGTTGCGTTGTTAGAAATGGGCTTGTTGGTTGCGCATACCGCGTTTACTAAAAAAGCGTTTGAAATAGCTGATGCTATATCTGACGCACCGTGTTTTAGTGACTATATGCATTTAGACGGGTTATTTCCTGGTGCTAAGTTTATTTATTTAAACCGAGACCTAAAAGCATGGTTGCCATCCATCACGATGCTGCTTGAAAAAATGGCGCCACATCTTGATCTTAAAACAGGGCACTTTAGCCCGGTTCTAAAGCGCAGCTTTCATCAAACGTTTCCCTCTATTTACCCGTTGAGTGAGCGCGATTTGGCTGCTTGTTATACTAAACATCAGCAGGCGGTATTTAAGTATTTTAAAGATCGTGATGATTTCTTATCGCTAGATGTGAGCGAACCTGGCGGCCTGTTGAAGCTAAAACAGTTTTTGGGAATGTCGCCAGAGGGCGATACTGACTTTGCGAAATTAAATGTTGGCCGTAATGTGGCAAACTGGCGTGAGTATAAACACCCTAATAAGGTGAATGCCAACTTAGCAGGAGCAGAGCACCGTAAGTTCTTTAATTACGGTTGATTTTCAGCTGATTGTGGCTCTTCACTATCTACTGAACTACGAATGTTGCCACTGCTGTAAAAGGTAAGATCACCGATTAATTCAGGAACTAGTCGCTCGCTATTATAATCATAAATTTTATTCATTTGTGTTACGTGGAATGCGCCTTCTATCCGAGCAATATTATTTATTGCCCATGCCTCAACTGAATCTGAGCGAGTAAACTGCTCGGGCATTTTTTCTTTATCATCAAGTAGTGTTTGCCATAATTCGTTTTGGATCTGTGCGGGACTCCCTGTGAATTGCTCTAGCGCATCGTTTATCCAGCCCATGCCAATGTCGTTATAGGCGTTTAGGATATTGTTATAAAGCTCACGTCTATTAGAGTCAGAGCTAATATTATCTTGCTGTGCAACAAACTTACCATTATCCATTTGGTAATACTGCTTATTGGCTTGATAATTAGTTTGCTGTGCAAGGTAACTAAATAAGTTAGGTTCTTGGTCTTTATCAACTTCATTGAGCATTGCCAATACATCATCCGTTTGATGGTTTTTAACTAAGCTCATCATGTCGATGATACCACTGCTTTGTGTAAGCGTACTGTCAGATAAGTGGTCATTTAACTGCATAAGTTGATCTTCGCTGAGGTTTTTTTCTATTAATAAATTGGTGTAGTCATTTGCCAATTCATATTTTGCACTGTTAGCCTTATAGTTTGATTTAAACCAGTTTATGGCTTCAGGCATACTGATCATTTCGACTCTTTCATTACCATGCTCATTTTCACCTAATAGTGACACCGGCTTCTTATAATCATTCCCTTGTTGTAATAATTTATCCATTGTTGCAAGGGTACTGCTCAAGGCATCATCTGACAGTTTGCTTAAAGATGAAATTAACTGTGCACTGTTGTTGTTGTTTTCTGTGCCAAAGTGATAGCTAGATGTTGTAACAACAAATTGACTAAATACAGCAAGCTCTTCATCACTCATTTTTTGCACCAAATCAAGTAGTTCTTGTGTTGGTTTTAGGTGTTGGAACATAAATTTATGTTCACCTTCAAGCCGGTCTACTTGATCTAAAAAAGCATTTATATCATCGGGATCTGTAAAGTCACCATAGCGATAGGTCGGCTCTTTAATCGGTTCACCTATGTTAATGGTGGTGCTAGAGGTGACTCTATAACGGTTCATACCAATATAAGAAGAGGGGGTGTAATCTTGATTAAGTTTGCGGCCTTTAAATGGATCATAAAGGGGCGTACTTGCTGCGTCTTCGAGCGTTGAAAAGTGATCGTGTGGTTCGACAAGAGAAGCGGCGGCTTTAAACTCCGTGGCGCGATTGGCCGACACCGTTTGCAAAGCTATTTGCTGCGCTTGACCAAGATTGGGGAGTTTCATTGTTATTCCTTTAACGTTAACTTAGTTATTTATCGACGCAGGGCGTTAAAACTTTAGTCGTTAATCTATTTTTTAACCCGTACTTTATAAAAGGCGCTAACGTTTAACACCACAGCAAACTATTATTTTGACGTGCTTGCTACTTTTTAGAAAATAGCTAAGTGTTGTTATTTTGACATACGACAAAGTTGTGACTAATAAGATAGCAAATAAATGAAAAATCCAAAGTTCTGGGTTGTTCATTTGCAACAATTCGGTATAGTTTGTTATCAAACAATAAATATAATTAGAGCTTTTATGCAGTTAGTCGACTTAACCCCTGATGATCCGGATGTGATTAATGTTTTTTCTGATATCGATAGGCTTATAAATTCTCTGTACCCAGTAGCCACGGCACAATCGCTGTCGGTGAGTGAGCTTGGTCAAGCTAATGTTTACGCCATTGGCTTAAAAAGCGAGGAGGGTATTGTTGCATGTGGTGCGATTGTCAGACAGTTTGACACAGTACCTTATGGTGAAATTCGCCGTCTGTATGTCAAACCAAGTCATCGTGGTAAAGGCTTGTCTCGGCGTATAATGCAAATTTTATTGCATCATGCTGGCGAAGAAGAGATCCCTTTGATCCGGTTAGAAACAGGCCCGAAACAGGCTGAATCGATTAGTCTGTATGAAAATTTAGGTTTTCAACGCTGTACAAGTTTTGGTAATTATACCGATAATCCACATAGCTTGTTTATGGAGTTAGGGCTCAGTCAAGAAGGCTAATTAGTGGCTAGAAACTGGCTACGCTTTGTGTTTTAGTTTTTGATTACTTCATCGATTTAATCTCCTACACAACTACGGCTTATAAACGGATATAAGTCGTAAATGGCCTTGGTCAGCGCCACTTTTATCATTGAGAGTCACGTTTTCGGCTAACTTTTTTATATATATTCCCTTTTCAGCCTTCTATTTTTTATACTAAATACTCCAGTGCCCAACAAATAAAAGGGCCGTTGTTATCGACACTAAAACTCACTCGTTACGAGCAAAAATACTTGTTGGACTTGATAAGCTATTTTTCCTTTAATGCGCGCAACAGCCGCAAGGCATTCATCAAATAAAAGAGAAAGATAAATGAAAGAGACAACATCACTAGAACAAGCTCGCACGAGTTACAATGTTCGTCATTGGAGCCAAGGTTTTTTTGGTATTAATGATCAAGGTGATGTGTATGTTGCGCCCAAGGCTGATGCCCCAGAGCAAACCATCGCACTTATTGATATTGCAAAACAACTTGAAGATAAAGGCTTGAGTTTACCTGCGTTGGTTCGTTTTCCACAAATTTTGCATCACCGCGTGCACAGCTTATGTGCTGCATTTAATACTGCGATTGAAAGCTATGGTTATCCAAAAGATTACTTGCTTGTTTATCCAATTAAAGTAAACCAACAGCGCGAAGTGGTCGAAGAAATTGTGGCAAGCCAAGCGAACGTAGAAAAGAAACAACTTGGTTTAGAGGCGGGCAGCAAGCCTGAGCTATTAACAGTATTGGCATTAGCTGAAAAAACCAGTGCAGTGATTGTCTGTAATGGCTACAAAGACAAAGAATATGTGCGCTTAGCATTAATTGGCGAAAAGTTAGGCCATAAAGTGTACATCGTACTTGAGAAACTGTCTGAGCTGGACATGGTACTAAGCCAAGCTAAAGAGCTGAACGTAAAACCGCGTATTGGTATTCGCGTGCGCTTAGCGTCGCAGGGTAAAGGAAAATGGCAAGCTAGCGGCGGTGAAAAATCAAAATTTGGTTTATCCGCTTCACAAGTATTACATGTTGTTAATCGTTTAAAAGAGACTGATCAACTTGATTTAGTTCAGTTGGTGCATTTTCACTTAGGCTCGCAAATGGCGAATATTCGCGATGTGCGTTTAGGTGTTAGCGAAGCGGCGCGTTTTTATTGTGAACTACGCAAACTCGGTGCACAAATTGAATGTTTAGATGTCGGTGGCGGTTTAGCGGTTGATTACGACGGCACACGGAGCCAGTCTCACAACTCGATGAACTATAGCTTAGCTGAGTATGCAAATAATATTGTCTACACCATTGGTGATATTTGTAAGCAGTACGAGCAACCATTCCCGACTATTATTTCTGAGTCTGGGCGTGCATTAACAGCGCATCATGCAGTGCTTATCTCTAATGTGATTGGCACTGAAAGTTATGAGCCTGAAGAAATTCAAGCGCCAGCAGATGACGCGCCATTATTGCTTAATAACATGTGGCTGTCGTGGCAGCAACTTCATGTGCTGACAGACGACCGTGCATTAATTGAGATATATCATGATAGCCAAGGTGATTTAGCTGAAGCACATAACCAGTTTGCGATGGGATTATTAGATTTAACTCAACGCGCCTGGGCTGAGCAAATAAATTTACGTGTGTGTTATGAGCTTAATAAACACATGGATAACAAAAACCGTTTTCATCGCCCGATAATAGATGAACTTAATGCCCGTTTGGCGGATAAGTTTTTTGTTAATTTCTCATTGTTTCAGTCATTGCCTGATGCGTGGGGGATCGACCAAGTGTTTCCGGTATTGCCATTAAGTGGCTTAACTGAGGCACCACAAAGACGCGCAGTATTGTTAGATATTACCTGTGACTCTGACGGTGCACTAGATCACTATGTAGATGGGCAAGGCATTGAGAGCACCTTACCAGTGCCGGCATTTAGTGCTGAAAAACCCTATTTAATGGGCTTTTTCCTAGTGGGTGCATACCAAGAAATTTTAGGTGACATGCATAACCTATTTGGCGACACCCACAGTGCAATGGTACACATGGATGAGCAAGGCGATGCAAGTATTGTAGAAATAAACCAAGGTGACACTGTAGCTGACATGATGCGCTATGTTCACCTTGATGTAGAAGGTTTTCAATCATCGTACGCACAGCTGGTGGCTGCAAAATTACCAGCAGACGAGCAGCAAAGTGTACTTGATGAATTGCAAGCAGGTTTAGACGGTTATACTTATTTAGAAGAGCTTTAATATGACCACTTTGTTTGATCATCCAGATCACTCATTGTATTCCAATGGCATGACGTTCTTACGTCAGCCAATGGTACAAAATATTACTGACATCAATGCTGATGTTGTGGTGTTAGGTTTGCCATTTGATATGGCAACCTCAGGACGTCCAGGTGCTCGTTTAGGCCCTGATGCGATTCGTCGTGCATCAGTGCATTTAGCATGGGAAGAAACAAAATACCCATGGACGTTCAAATTGTTCGAACGCCTAAAACTGGCTGATGCTGGAGACTTTACTTACCCTGTCGGTGACGCTGAATACTTTACCGCTAAGCTTGAACAAGCTGCTGCGGGTATTTTAAGCCAAGGTAAAGCAATTTTAGGTTTAGGGGGCGATCACTTTGTAACTTTACCGTTGTTACGTGCGCACGCTAAGCGCTTTGGTAAAATGGCGTTGGTGCATTTTGATGCCCATACTGATACTTATAGCAATGGCTCACGCTACGACCACGGCACCATGTTTTACCATGCGCCGATGGAAGGGCTGATTGATGTTGATCATAGTATCCAAATTGGTATTCGTACTGATTTTGATCAAAGCAAACACGAGTTTGCAGTGATTGATGCGATGGCGGCCAATGATTTATCGGCGCAAACGATTGCTGAGCAGATTAAAGCGAGAGTAGGTGATTTACCTGTGTATATCACTTTTGACATTGATTGCTTAGATCCGGCGTTTGCCCCAGGTACTGGAACACCGGTATGTGGTGGATTAACATCAGATAAAGTACTTAAGATATTACGTGCCCTTAAAGGCATTAATATGATTGGTATGGATGTTGTTGAAGTATCACCTTCGTACGACCAAAGTGAACTTACTGCGATTGCCGCAGCCACCATTGCCAGTGAGCTACTGCATTTGTGGACCTATAAAAATAAATACTGAGCAATAGCTCCAGTAGTAATCCCTCAAAACGTGCTCTAGGCACGTTTTTTATTTACCAGATCCTTATTATCCTCAATATTTTGCTTAAAGCTTAATTTATAATATAACGCGACTGATTAATTTGCTGAGTATGGTGTAACGATTACCGCTATTAACAGCATGTTAAGTAAGATAATGTGATAATTAGCTGCTACTATATTGATAGACACTGTCGCAAAAATTTTACTTGTGATGCTTTTTAGTTTGTTGTCAAAGTACATATAACAGGGGATTGATTATGCACCACGCTGTAGTTATTGGCGGCTTAGAATTTAGCCCGTTAGTGATTTATTTCCCAATGGCATTTATTTTAACCGCTTTGACTCGCTTTATTTTACATCGTTTGGATTGGCATGATCGCATCTGGAAAGTGGCCTGGTTTGAAGTGTCTTTATTTATGTGTTTTCTCGCCTTGAGTGTCTTTTTATTAAGTGGAAGATAAATAGAATGGTTAGATATTTACGTATTATGCTTACTATCGTCGTTATTATCGCGGCTATTTTTGCAGGCCGTTGGGTATGGACTGATTATATGCACACACCTTGGACACGCGATGGTCGCATTCGAGCTGATATTGTTACTATTGTGCCAGATGTATCAGGCTGGGTAACAAAATTAAATGTCAAAGATGGGCAGCAAGTTGCAAAAGGTGAACTGCTTTTTAGTGTTGACCAACAACGTTATCAGGCGGCTTATGATAAAAGTAAAGCAAATACTAACAATAGTTTATATAGCTGGGAACTGGCTAAACATAAGTATGAACGACGTAAAGCATTAAATACTCAACAAGCTATCAGTGAGGAAAGCTTAGAAGCGACCCGCATTAGTACTGAAATTGCCAAAGCAAATTACGACTTAGCGAAAGCGGATCAAACGGTGGCGCAATTAAATTTATCTCGCACGCAAGTTACGGCTCCAGTTGCCGGGCCAATTATTAATTTAAATCTACGCCAAGGCAATTATGTTGCACAGGGCATGCCTGTGTTCGCTATTGTTCAATCAGATTCATTTTATGTAACAGGCTATTTTGAGGAAACCAAAATCCCACTGATCCACACCAATCAAAAAGCGACAATAGAATTACTGAGCGATACAAAGCCATTAACCGGTCAGGTAGTGAGTATTGGTAAAGCAATCGCGAATATCAATACGCAAAGTAATAACCAACTTTTACCTCAAGTGCAGCAGACATTTAATTGGGTACGTTTATCGCAGCGTATTCCGGTTGATATTAAGCTAGATGCTTTGCCAGAAGGGATCCAGCTAAGCGCAGGTATGACAGCGACTATTCACCTTGCTACGGAATAGGTATTAGTTTTGCATCTTGTTTTAAATAATCTTCTATGCCCCAAAGAACAGGCTATCAAGTTTGCATTAAAAGGGGTGATTGCCATGGCAATGTCGTTGACAATTGCCATTTATTTAAATCTAGATCGACCTTATTGGGCACTTGTTTCTGCGGTGTTTTTACAGATCCGCCCTGAAAGTGGTCTCGTTATTGAAAAAGCGCTTTGTCAGATTGTAGGCACTTTGGTGGGTGGCCTATTTGGTATTTTAGTACTCACTCAGCTCAGTGCTTACCCTTATTTAGCGCTGGGTGGATTGGCTTTTTGGCTCGGTTTAAACTCTGCATTGTCAGCTATGGTGCGCCAAGCAAATTTTGTTTACGCATTTGCTATGGCCGGCGTAACGGCTGCTATCATTATTTTGTTAGTGATGGTAAACCCAGCAACGGTCAGTAGTGAAAGTATCTTCGCGGTGGCGCAATCACGAGTAAGTGAAATTATAGTCGGTTCGGTATGCGCAGGGTTAGTGAGCCATCTATTATGGCCTGTTAAGGTCAAGCAGCTCTTACAAACGCAGGCAAAGTCTGTCATTAATCAAACGTTACATTATTTGGTAACTGAGCTTGATAAAGCGGGCTCTTCTGAAAACCGTCATCAGCAAATAGATCGCATAATGGCAACGCTTGGCAGTATTAGTGAAGACTCAAGTGCAGTTCGCTACGAAGGGCCAAAAGGTCCAGGGCGTTCACGGGCTGCCAATCAAATCGCACAAAAAGTTTTATCTCTTCTTGCCTTAGTACAAATAATGGGGCGCTTACAGCGTAATCATCCTGAGCAAATCACACCAAAGATTACTCAGTTAATCAAGCAATTAAAAGATATGTTTACGCTAATAGAAAAATCAGACTGTTTTGAATACTGTGCTAAAGAAGTAAAACAGTTGCGGCGCGCATTAACTGATCACCGGGCGCAACAAACCTGTGAGCTGCCATTTGAATCACATATTTTAAATGTCAGTTTAGATATCGCGAATGAATTAACAATTTTATTGCGGGCATATAAAGCATTAGAGCAACGAGATAAAACACTGCTTAATGCTCCGAGCATGTTGACATACCGAGATCCATTAGCAGGTATTATTGTTGGTTTTCGAACCAGCTTGGTATTTTCAATCGGGGCATTTATTTGGGTTAATACTGGATCATCCGCTGCATTATTGATCATGATTTTACCCGTTATTTTTTCGATTATGTTGGCCCGTATCCCGCTGGCAATTTTACAAATAGTTATGAAGCGATTGTTAGTTGGTGTTGTGGTAGCCTCGTTTGTGGCTATTTTTTATGCTTTAAACTTATTATCACAAAGTGGTGGGCAACTTGAAATATTATTGTTGGTGTTAGCTGGGCCATATTTTATTGGCTTATTGCTACTAGGCGATCAGCAAACGTTACCTTACGGGCTAGGGTTCTGTATTCCATTTACGATTTTAGTTAAGCCCAGTACTGACATGAGCCTTGCGTTTTCAATCAATTATACGCTCAGCTCAGCTTTGGCTATTTTTCTTGGAGTATGTATTTTATTTTGGATTTTCCAACTATTTACAGGTCCGAGTGTGCAGTTGTTAGTGCATCGCGTGTTTAAAGCAACCTATAAAGATTTATCAGAAATTCATCAACATAGCTCACCCGCTCTTTGGTATAACCGACGTATGGCTGATCGGTTACTGCGTTTAACCAATTATGATCAAGGCTCAGAATCACGTGCTATTACCGATCTTGCTTTAACTGGGCTTAATCTAGGTCATGCGTCGGTGCGTTTACACTCAATTTGCCAACAGGCAGTGGGTGATAATCAGCTTAAATATTTACAACGGTGGCAAAGCTCACTGGCTAGAGCCTTTTTGCTGGCTACAAAAGGCCAGTGCGATGATACGTTTACAATGGCTTGTGATGAGCTTTACAACGAACTGATGATACATGTGAGTGATACATATCAGCTTGAAGCCATTAAAGGTATGTTTATCCGTATTAATATGACTTTTGAACGCAGCGCAAACAGCATTAATTGATCCTGTGAGGTTTTTTCAAGTTCAGAACTCGATGTTAAATCTGCTATACTGTGCCCATCATTTTATGGGGCTGTTATGATTTCAAAAAACCAACTCAAGTTAATTCGTGCATTAGGTCAAAAAAAGTACCGAAAGCAACATAATCAATACCTTGTGCAAGGTGAAAAAAACGTACTTGAGTTATTGGCAAGTGGTTTAACAATTATTGATATATTTGCGACAGCAGCCTTTATTGCGCAGTTCCAGCAGCAGTTTACTCACGTAAACATGATTGAAGCCGATGAAGATGTGTTAACTAAAGCAAGTACTTTAGTGAGTAATAATGCAGCTATTGCGATAGTTGACATGCCAACAGCGAGTGCACCGCAGGCAAGCGGTTTAATCTTAGCCCTTGATGGCGTATCTGATCCAGGCAATTTAGGTACCATTATCAGAGTAGCTGATTGGTATGGGATCAAGCATATTGTCACCAGCACAGATAGTGCCGATGCTTATAACCCTAAAACTATTAGCGCCACTATGGGCTCGTTTGTTAGAGTCTCAGTGAGTCAAGTTGAGTTGCCTGCGTACTTAAGTGGTTTAAACTTACCTATTTATGGCGCTTTTTTAGATGGAAAAAGCGTGCATAAAACTCAATTTACAGGCCAAGGTGTTTTGTTAATGGGTAGTGAGTCTCATGGAATACGTCAAGCTTGCGCAGCATTGGTAACAGATAAAATAACCATCCCCGCTTTTGGTGGTGCAGAATCTCTCAATGTAGCCATGGCAACGGGTATTATTTTAGATAATTTTAAACGCCAAGCTTAATCCCTGTACTTACTTTTATCGTCAAGAACGGTTAAATTAAATACTCAAGCTATAACAATAACAATCGGTAAACCAATTAGATGCGTTTGAGCACCATAAAATTAGCGGGTTTTAAATCTTTTGTAGAGCCCACTAAAATTCCATTCCCAGATCAAATGACCTGTGTCGTTGGCCCAAACGGCTGCGGCAAGTCTAATGTCATCGATGCTGTGCGTTGGGTGCTTGGCGAAAGCTCTGCTAAAAATCTGCGTGGCGATGCCATGACCGATGTTATTTTTAATGGCTCAACCAATCGCAAACCTATTTCTCAAGCGTCGGTTGAGTTGATTTTTGATAATACCCAAGGGCACTTACCGAATACTTTTGCTGATCGAAATCAAGTGGCGATTAAACGTTTGGTAACACGCGACGGGCAATCGCTGTATTTTCTCAATGGCAGTAAATGCCGCAAACGAGATATTACCGATATATTTTTAGGCACAGGTCTTGGTCCGCGTAGTTATGCGATTATCGAGCAGGGCATGATCTCGCGTTTAATTGAGAGTAAACCGGCAGATTTACGGGTGTTTTTAGAAGAAGCAGCAGGCGTTTCAAAATACAAAGAGCGCCGTCGTGAAACGCAAACCCGGATCAAAAGTACCCGCGAAAACCTTGAACGCTTACTCGATGTTCGCCAAGAGCTGCAAGCACAAGTTGATAAACTGGCAGTACAGTCAGTTGAAGCAAAAAAATACCGCGAGTTAAAAACCCAAGAGCGCACTTTAAAAGGGCAACTAGCGGTCTTAAAATGGCAAAAGCTACATCAGCAACAAGTGACTAAAGCCGACACAATGGCCAAGCTGAATGAGCAAATTAGCTTTTTTAAAACTGCTCATTCAGGTCATGACGATGTACTAGCAAGCCTTGAAAACCAAGTGCAATTGCAACTTGAAAAACTCAATGATGCGCAGCAAGCCCAGCACCAAACGCACACTGAATTGACTCGTGCTGAGCAACAGCAAATAAACTTAAAACAACAACAACAAGCGTTTAGTCACAATCTGATCAAACAGCAACAGTTGCAGTTACAAAATCAGCAGCTGCAACAACAACAAAAAGACCATACTGATGAGCTACAAAATGCGTTACAAGAGGCAATTGAACATACTTTAATATGTACAGAACAAGTCACTGAGATGGCCGACGCGGTGGCACAGTTGCACAGTGCCAAGCAGCGCAGTGCTACTGATTGGCAACGAGTTAATGAACAGTTTCAGGCTATTAATACGCAATATAGCAAGCAACAAAATATAGCAGATCAACAGCTGCAAAATTTGCACTATATTAAAAACCAGCAAACGGCATTAGAAAGCGAATTAATAGAGCTGGCAGAAAACCCAATTGCTGAACAAGTAGCGCAGCAGCAGCAGTTAATGCAGTCACTAACGCAAGAGTTAGCAGCAAAACAAACTGCCTTAAACAAAGTAAATAGTAATCATCAACAAGCTCAAACCGTGTTACGCACCTGCCAAGATGCACATCAAACACTAGCACAACAACAAAACGAGAATAAAGCCAAAATAGCAGGCTTGAATACAATACTCGCAGATACTCCAGCGCAAGGTAGTGGCGATGTTTTGGCACAGTTAGTTGTACGTACTGGATTTGAGCATGTGGTTGAACAAGCATTACAAGGGCTTGAACAATTAAATGTGTCATCTATAGCAACACCTAACGGAGTATGGCCAACTACCGACACCGCACCGCAAAGCTCATTAGCGGTGTTTATAGAGCAAGGGGTTTACCCTGATTTATTACATCGTATTAAGTATAAAAATGATTTTGAATATAATGATTTAGCGGATGAGTATTGGCTTGCAGTGATAGATCGCCAAGGTAATATTCAGGGTCGCAATTGGTATCAACAAGCCAGTAAAAGTGCAGAAAATTCGTTGCTGATCAAACATAAACAGTTGGCCGAAGCAACCCAGTTAGCATCTCAACTCAGTGACGAACTAGCTATACAAAGCAATAAGCTTACAGAACAACAGCGAGTCTGTGAGCAATTGAAGGCACAAAGCGAAGAGTTAAAAGCAGCGGTACATCAGCTTGCTCAACAAGTGGCCTCAGGAAGCACTCGTCGCGATATGCTCAAAGAGCAATTACAGCAGTTTCAGAATCAACAACATAAATTACAAGCGAAGCTACAGCAGTTAAACGTTGAACACACGAGCATAGAGAATAAAGTTTTTGAACAACAGCAACATATAGCAAGTGTGGCAAAACAGCGTGATGAAATAAGTGTTGCGCTTAATGATGCTCAAGTGCAGCAGCAACACACTGATGAGCAATATAAACAGGCAAACGCTCAGCTTGAACACTATAAAACGCTTGCCCATCAGGCGACACTAAGTGAGCAAAAAGCGCGCAGTGAATGCCAACTCAGTGACACTAAATTACAGCATGCAACGACCGCCAGCGAAACCGCCAGTGAAGCTGTCAGTGAGTTAACCGCGCAAATTGAAGAGTTGGTGATCCCATTAGAAGAGGTCGCAGAGCAAATAATATTATTGTTGGAGCAACATCAACAAAGTGACATTGAACTCAAAAATTTGCAAAGTGCATTGACGGAAGCTAAAACAGCTCTTGTAGATAAACAAACAACGCTTAAAGCGTCGCAGGGGGAGCTGGTACTTTTACAAGAACAATTACAACAACTTGCCCTCGAAGAGCAGAGCTTATTAATTAAAGCACAGGCAGCTCTTGAACCTCTGGGTGAGTTACAGCAAAACTTGAAAGAAGTATTAGCACAGCTCCCTGAAAACGCCAGTATAAACACTTATCAAGGACAGCTTAATAAAGTAGGACAAAGTTTAAGTGACTTGGGCGCGGTGAACTTAGCGGCGATTGATGAGTTTGAACAAGCGCAGCAGCGTAGCCAGTATTTAGATCGTCAAGTCGAGGATTTAAGCAAAGCATTGACGACACTTGAAGGTGCAATTGGAAAAATTGATCGCGAAACCAAAACGCGTTTTAAAATGACTTTTGATCAAGTAAATCACGATTTTGGTCAGTTATTTCCTAAAGTATTTGGCGGCGGCAGTGCATATCTTGAATTAACCAGTGATGACTTACTGGAAAGTGGTGTTAGTATAATGGCACGCCCACCGGGCAAGAAAAATTCAACAATTCACCTTTTAAGTGGTGGAGAAAAAGCGCTGACCGCATTATCATTGGTATTTTCAATATTCAGGCTCAATCCAGCTCCGTTCTGTATGCTGGATGAAGTTGATGCACCATTGGATGATGCGAATGTTGGACGATTTTGCCGATTAGTGGAAGAAATGTCACAATCGGTGCAATTTATTTATATCAGTCATAATAAAATTGCCATGGAAATGGCTGGCAGGTTGACGGGTGTAACAATGGCTGAACCGGGCGTTTCGCGTGTGGTCGCTGTAGATATTGAACAAGCGGTGCAAATGGCACATGCATAAATATTAATATTTGAGTAGATAAATAATAAAAGGTGAGGGGATGGCCGAACAATTAAGATGGGTTTTAATCATTATCAGTGTAATTGTCATTGGTGGATTATTAATACATGGCCTATGGTCAGTTCGTAAAAAAGATGCACCCGTTGCGACTAATGATGAGCGGGTTGAGCCTGCAGATCAAGCGCCTACTGAGCGTCAAAGCGTAGCTGAGCCAGCATCTCATACTGAGCGTGATGAACCGCAGTTTGGGGATTTAAGTTTCAGTGCTGATGAAAAGCAACCACACTCTTTTACAGCGTCAGATGACGAACCTGCCGCTGAGGTTGATGATGTGACTACTGCAACAGATGCAAGCGTCGAGGATGAAGCTGAGCAACCGGCTGCAAGTGATTTTATCATTGTGCATATTCAAATGCCTGAAGGCTTGAGTATGGAAGGCAGCAAATTATTGCCAGCAGTAAACACACTTGGCTTTAAGTACTCTGAAGAAGGCTTTTTTAATCGCCATTTAGATCCTGCTGGTCATGGTCCAGTGCTGTTTCGGTTAGTGAACATGTACAACCCTGGTACTTTTGATATAGATAATATGGAACAATTTAGCACCGCTGGAATTAGCTTGTTTATGACCTTGCCGTGTGATGGTGACGGGCTTGCTGCATTTAATATGTTGCACAGTGCGGCTAAAAAGTTAGCAGATGAATTTGGCGCCGTTATTTTAGACTCACAACGAGAAGAAATGACCGTTGATAGTGTGCGCAATTATGTTGAAAAAGTGAGACGCTTTTCAGCTTAATCACCTGCAATATACAGTTAATTAATTAAGAATTTTATAAGCCACTTGGCGATAACTCGTTTAAGTGGCTTTTTTATGTTTTTTGAGGTCAGTATGTCCACTTTAGTGTTAGCGCAAATAACGCAACTTCGTCAGCAGTTAGAAGATCACAATCATAATTATTATGTACTTGATAACCCAAGCATTCCTGATGCAGAGTATGATCGTTTATTACAACAATTAAGTGCGCTTGAGGTAGCAAATCCTGAGTACTTGAGTACTGATTCACCGACCCAGAAAGTAGGCGGTGCGGCGCTTGCTAAGTTTGAGCAAGTCACTCATCAAGTGCCGATGTTGTCACTTGATAACGCCTTTAGTGAAGAAGAGTTCAGCGCTTTTAATCGCCGCATTAAAGAACGTTTGATGGATAACAATGAGCTGACCTTTTGCTGTGAACCAAAACTTGACGGTTTAGCGGTATCGATTTTATACCGTAATGGTGTGTTAGTGCAGGCGGCAACGCGTGGCGACGGGCACACCGGCGAAAATATTACCACTAACGTTAAAACGATTCGTAATGTACCGCTAAAATTACGTGGCGATGACTTTCCCGAGGAAATTGAAATTCGTGGTGAAGTGTTCATGGATAGCGCCGGATTTGACAAACTTAATGCTGAAGCCGAAAAGCGTGGCGACAAAGTATTTGTTAATCCACGTAATGCAGCCGCAGGCAGCTTGCGTCAACTCGATTCAAAAATCACCGCCAAGCGACCTTTGATGTTTTATGCCTACAGTATTGGCGTAGTAACAAATGGTGAATTACCAAGTGATCATTACCAGCAATTGGCTAAGCTAACTGACTGGGGGTTACCACTTTGCCCGGAAACAAAATTAGTCGAAGGCCAGCAAGCTGCTTTGGATTACTATCAAGATATACTTGAGCGCCGCAGCAGCTTAAAGTATGAAATTGATGGTGTGGTGATCAAAATAAATAACAAAGCACTACAAGAGCGGTTAGGTTTTGTAGCGCGAGCTCCGCGTTGGGCGATTGCGTATAAGTTTCCTGCGCAAGAAGAAATCACTCAGCTACTGGATGTTGAATTTCAGGTAGGGCGCACTGGCGCAATTACCCCTGTGGCTCGTTTAGAGCCGGTATTTGTTGGTGGTGTCACGGTTTCAAATGCAACGTTACACAATCGTGATGAAATAGAGCGTTTGGGGGTAAAAATTGGCGATACTGTGATCATTCGCCGTGCTGGTGATGTGATCCCACAAATTACTCAAGTGGTATTAGAGCGCCGTCCAACAGATGCCAAAGAGATTGAGTTTCCGGCTACTTGTCCAATTTGTGACTCCCATATTGAACGCATTGAAGGCGAAGCCGTAGCGCGCTGTACAGGAGGCCTGGTGTGCCAAGCACAGCGTAAAGAAGCGATCAAACACTTTGCTTCACGCAAAGCACTCGATATCGATGGCCTTGGCGATAAAATTGTTGAACAGCTGGTGGACAGAGAGCTCATTAAAACGCCAGCAGACTTATTCATACTTAAACAAGGACATTTTGAATCGCTTGAGCGCATGGGGCCAAAATCGGCGAAAAACCTAGTAGCAGCACTTGATGATGCAAAACAAACGACGTTGGCTAAGTTTTTATACTCATTAGGTATTCGTGAAGTCGGTGAAGCGACGGCGCAAAATTTAGCTAATCACTTTTTAACGCTAGATAAAGTAACTGCGGCAACAACCGAAGCGTTAGTCGAAGTTAGTGATGTTGGGGAAATTGTAGCCAAGCATGTGCGTGGTTTTTTTGCTGAGCAACATAATTTAGATGTCGTAACTGCCTTGCTGGAGCAGGGTATTCATTGGCCAGAACTCACGCCGCCAAGTGAAGACTCACAACCGTTAGCAGGCTTAACCTATGTGTTAACGGGTACTTTGAACGAGCTTAATCGAAATGATGCAAAAGCACGCTTGCAGCAGTTAGGGGCGAAAGTTTCAGGTAGTGTATCAGCTAAAACCGATGCGTTAATAGCGGGTGAAAAAGCCGGTTCTAAGCTCACGAAAGCACAAGATTTAGGCATTGAAATACTGACCGAAGATGATTTAATTGCATTACTGGCGCAACATAATGGATAGCATTATTACGCTTTTTCAGGATTTAGCACTGACCTTTGGTCAGTGGCTAAAGCCTTACTTATATAATATCGCATTGTTACTGGTGGTGTGTTTGGTGTCTTTGTATGCAAATGAGATTATCAAAACCACGAAACGCTTTGTAGCAAGGCGCCACTTTATACTCAGAGTATGTGCATTTGTACTGGTAACCGGGTTTGGTTTTGGCTTGTTAGTAGTATTTGTCACTCCATTACTAAGCCAGTTACTGATGTTCTTTGGTGTGCGCTGGTTAGGTGTTACAGCCGTGGCTGCATTCATATTACTTGGCGTAGTAGCCGAGAGGAAAAACCAGTTATGAAGCGTTATGGACCAGAGTATTGGGACAAATATGGCACCTATCGCACTCCAATCGCGTTTCATTTGAGTTTACTGGTATTACTTCGTGCCTACTTTATTTGGATCATTGCGGCACTGAGCAGGCGTCCTGAGCTTGATTTAATGTCATTAGTGTTTAGATCTAAAGCTGACTTTTTCAGTGCGTTGGCTATTGGTGCAATAGCCATTATTCCTGCCGTAATTTTTTGTTTGCGCAGGCCACAAAAAAGCGCAGACAGTGCAGCATGGTTAGCGCGAGTGTGGCGTTTTATGCGGTGGCCATTATTAGCATGTGCAGCGATAGATTTAAGCTGGCTGATTATTCAAGCCGCTCATAGTTATTATCAGTTTTCGATGTTTTTAGCGCTGCAAATGGTGACGGTATTGTGGGTATTATTATATTTAGCAAAAAGTCGTTATTTAACGGTGTTTTTTAATGATTGGCCCGATCCTGAAACCGATGAAAAAAGTGCAAGTAAGTAATTTAGGTTAACGTTGCAAGGAGTCTTTGATGCGTAAAATTAATCAATTACTGGCGCTGATCGTCGGCTGTTTCGGTATCGTGTTATTATTGTTGAGTGTATTTACCATGTTATTTCAGCAAGCGTGGTTTGTATTGTTAATAGCTGTATGGCTATTTGTATTTAGCTCATGCTGTTATCGGCTAACACCACTATTTAAAGCACGTAATGGGATAGATAAGTTTATTCGACGCGAACAACAGCACCTTTTGGTATTTACCCTTTCAGGTTTTTTTGACCGTACTCACGGCCCACAATGGCTACTTATTGATAGTATCAAGGAAATACAGTGCCATGATGACCAATTTTTAATTCTCTCCAGCGAACAGCGTCAATGCTCAATAGGCTTACCGGCAACTAAAGCAGAGCTAACACAATACTTTAATACACTATTGACTGAAAATGAAAAAAAATTAATTACCATTGTATGAAACTAAATAGTGATCAACAGGGTATATATAGTATGCAACAGCAAATAGGCTTAGTAAGAAGCTGTCATTGGTGTACTGAAGCTATTTAGCTCACTAATAGGCGTTGAGTCTGTTGAGATGGCTGGTTTAACAGTGCAGATAAACGTAGCTAGTGAGTTTAAACATTCCCGTAGCCAGTATCAAAATTATTATTTTTCACCCCCTACAAAACCATTTTGTGCAGTGCGGATAAATCCAAGCTGACAATGTTATTAGCGCGATACCATGATAATGTGGATAGCAGTAAATTAACCCATCTTACTCAATGAGGTCAGTTATGTTGAATTGGAATGATATTCTAAACTTTGCCAATAAAGGCAATCCAGAGCCGAGCCGTAAAGTAGTAAAAACCGAGCAGCAATGGCGTGAACAATTAACCGAAGAAGCCTTTTATGTGACTCGTAATAAAGGCACAGAGCGCCCACATAGCTCAGATAGCTGCACCTTGTTTGAACCTGGTAAGTACGCCTGTGTATGTTGTGATAACTTATTATTTGATGGTGATGAAAAATTTGATAGCGGCACTGGCTGGCCATCATTTACTCAACCCGCGCAACTAAACTCGATTGCTTACAATGGTGACAAGACCCATGGTATGCAAAGAATAGAAACTGTATGTAATGTATGTGATGCGCACTTAGGTCATGTATTCCCAGATGGACCAATGCCAAGTGGTCTGCGTTATTGTATAAATGCGGTCTCATTGAAGAAGGTGTAATTTATTAGCTCGTAATTGACAATAACCAATGCCTTACTGAATTTACATGATCCGATTCCAGTAAGGCTGGATTTTAAAAGTCATATCACCGCTTATCAGCGATATTTTGAATTCCTCATTCTTATAAACAACACCTTATCTAAACTATTTATTATTCTATTTGGTTTTACCTGGCTCTTCTAGATTAGCAAGTGTTAGCCCCATACTCGTTGCTTGTTGTACTATTTTATTAAAGCGTTGTTGCTGCTCGTTGTCTAATGTTGTCGTATTGAGTAACGCATAGCATTTTTTTGCCATCATTAGGTTTAACGTTTGGCCATTTTGCTTGGAACTATCAAATAGACACTGCAATAAATTTAAAGCAATACTTGGATTACGAGGCATTACTCTAAATGCTTGTGTGAATGCTTCAAGAGCGGTATTTAATTGACCACGGTTAAACTGTGTAACTGCATGGTTATTCAGCTCTTTAGGGCCCATTTTTATATCACGGCGTTCACTTTGTTGTTGTTGAATATAACGTAAATAAACAGCATCACTCACTGTTGGATGACGTTCACAATGACTAATAATTTGGTTAAATAATGACTGTGCTTTGTGGTGAAACCCCAGTTCATGAAATGCCTTTGCTTTATCAAGTGCGCCGTCTACAGAGCGAATGTGGCTATCGTCATCGTCGAGCTGCTCAATCAACATTTTCGCTTTTTGATGCTCATCTTTCAAATAGTGTAAACGGGCATTTAAAACATCTATTTGCGCCTGATTGTGACTATTTGGAAATTGGCTTTTTAAATCAGCTAAGTATTTATTGGTTTGTCTTGAAATACGTTGAATTTGATCGCTTTGATCTGTTGTTAATGCAAAATCAATACCCGCCCGTGCTGCATTTAAATATACGTCAGGGTGATCGTGAATCGAATGTTTGGCAAAGTTGGCGATGTCTTTTTGTGTAAGGTAATTTTTTTCATAATCATGATTTACCAGCGATACATGGCTAAGTGATTTTTGGCGCTCGATATTGCGTGGAGCTATATCAACGGCTTGGCTTAAAAAATCTTGCGCTAATTCAAATTGGTTTAATTTAATCTCCAGCTTACCAAGTAAATCGAGTGCGACTAATCGTGTTTCATGACGTAGCAGCATCGTTTTTAGCATTCTTTGCGCAAGAATATGCTCGTTATTCGCAATTAATGCTTCAACTAAACCTACCTTTGCCCATGTAAATTTTTGAATATCAAGAACTGATTTAAAGAAAGCTTTTGCGGTATCTGCTCGTTTTAAGCGAAGTAGGGCGTCACCTTTTAAACGCAATAATATTGCACTATAAGCATTGCCTTTTTCATCAAGCGCAGTATTGATTGCTTTTAGCGCTTTAGAGTCATTCCCATCGTCAATGAAATTATATATTGCTTGTAAATGATTTTTACGCAGCAAAATTCGTTCTATACGTGTTTTAAGATCATATATGGTGAATGGCTTGACTAAAAAGTCATCGGGTTGCAGTTCAAGCACGCTGTGTACCAAAGAACCACTGGTTTCAGCTGAAATAAAAATGAACCCAGTAGAGTTTTTTATTAAACGCTTAACGCGTAACTCTTCATATAGCTGATAGCCGTCTTGCTGCTTACTTAAATTAAAAGAGCAAACAATCAGATCAAACTGTTCACTGGTGCACTGCTCTTTAGCCGAATTTGCATGTTCAGCAAAGCGCAGCTGTCGAAAGCCAAGTTTTTCGAGCGACTGTTTCATATAGCTTTGAGCAAGAGGTTGCTCTTCAACTATAAGTATTTTTGCATTAGAAAAAATCTTTGCTGGCATTAGACTTGTGACCACATGAACGTATCAGAGACTATAATAAACAGTCTAGTCGCTGACAAGGGAATTTAAAATTTAATACCGCAGACTTCGTTTATTTGATCAGTTATGAATTTTCAAGCAGCTTGATTATCCAAATTTAGGTAGCGCTAGTTATTGCTTGAGGATTTTTATAGAGATAGGAGACCCTAGCTTTGTAAAGCGCCTAGGTTGATGCTTTTCAAACTTAATTATCCATCAAGGAACACATTAAAAGAGTTTCAGGTTTGGAAAAGAATTAGCGTATTTAGAGGCTTTTTGAATTTTATTTTTAACAGAATTACTAAGAGGTTTTATATGTGGTGGGTGATACTGGACTTGTACCAGTGATCCTCGCCATTATTTGTGAAGGGTGGCGATGCTTTTTTTTTAAACTGAGCTAATTATCGATTAAAGAATATAACGTAAGGTTTGATTGAGGGTATTAAAAGGTTTTATATGTGGTGGGTGATTCTGGACTTGAACCAGTGATCCTCGCCATTATTTGTGAAGGGTGGCGATGCTCTTTTTTTCAACTGAGCTAATTATCGATTAAAGAATATAACGTAAGGTTTGATTGATGATATTAAGAGGTTTTATATGTGGTGGGTGATACTGGACTTGAACCAGTGATCCTCGCCATTATTTGTGAAGGGTGGCGATGCTTTTTTTTAAACTGAGCTAATTATCGATTAAAGAATATAACGTAAGGTTTGATTGATGATATTAAAAGGTTGTATATGTGGTGGGTGATACTGAACTTGAACCAGTGATCCTCGCCATTATTTGTGAAGGGTGGCGATGCTCTTTTTTTCAACTGAGCTAATTATTAATTAAACGTGAGGTTTTATATGTGGTGGGTGATACTGGACTTGAACCAGTGATCCTCGCCATTATTTGTGAAGGGTGGCGATGCTCTTTTTTTCAACTGAGCTAATTATTAATTAAACGTGAGGTTTTATATGTGGTGGGTGATACTGGACTTGAACCAGTGA